>USOK01000042.1 GCA_900556295.1 uncultured bacterium
AAACATTACTCTAACGTGTATTGGAGAATTTTTTAATTCGGATTCAATTGCAGTTTTCAATAACTTTAAAAATGCAGGAACGACAATCATAAATTCAATTTGTTTTTCACGCATTATGCTCAAAATATCTTTTGGTTTAAGGCTAGGAGTGTAATATACAGAAAATCCAAAGTTTAAAAATGTAGAAAAGCCGACTGTCATTTCAAAAAGTTGGTTCATAGGCAAAATAGATAATATATTTACATTTTCATACGGCAAAATTTTGTCCAGTGCGTATTTTAAGTCATCAAGTTGTGCAAGCATGTTTTGGAATGTAATTTCAACCCCTTTGGGTGCACCGGTTGTGCCAGATGTGTAAATTATAAATGCGACAGCTTTAGAGCTTCTTAATTTCCATTTGTAGTCATAGTTATCTGGTAATTGATAAATGCTTTTGTCGTCAATTCCACAAGCTGGTTCGTCCATAAGAATGATTTCTTTGATAGATGGAATTTCTTCTTTCAAAAATTTTGCCATTTCATAATGTGCCGAAGAAACCATAATCACACTCGGGGTGCAATCTGAAAGAATAGATTTCAATTCATATTTAGTAAGTTTAACATCAAGTGGAACAGTAATCATCCCAGAAATTACGGATGCAAATACACAAGCGCCATATTCAGGTTTAGATTCCGAAATAATTGCTAATCTATCACCTTTTTGTACATTCAAGCTGTTAATCAAATAGTGAGCAATTTTTCGGGACAATAAACCTATTCCGCTGTATGTAAATTCTTTCCAACCATATTTTGTTTTCATCCCTAAAGCAACTTTTTCTGAGAACTTTTCAGTTCTTTCATGCAAAAGCATTAATACCTTTTTTTCTCTTAACCCCATAAATACACTACCTTTCAGACCGATTTATATATAGAATATTATTTCTGCAACGAAAAGTCAAGAATATTAAGTATTTTTGTGGTAAATTAGAGGCAAAGATGCCTAGATGCAAAGAGGGGCAGTCTGTATCAAAAAGTAGTTAGGAAGTTAGCTAGCTAAGCTTGATAGAAACAGTAAGGTGGATTTTATACACAGAATGAGAAATACCAATTTTGTTGTTGGGTTTGTACTCTCAACTTCCCGTAACCGACTTTGCATCTATGCATCAAGGCATCTTTGCCTCTAAACAGAACGTAGGGCGTGGTACCTACCCCGCCAGCAAAAATCAAACAAAGGAATTAACATGAAACACGTATATATAGAAACAATGGGTTGCCAAATGAATAAGTCCGACACCGAAAGAATGCTCGGAATGCTTTCTCATTTTGATTATGAAGAAACAAAAGACCCAGAAAAAGCAGATTTGTTAATGGTAAACACTTGCTCAATCAGACAATTGAGCGAGGATAAAGCTTTTAGCCAACTTGGTGTATGGGGAAAATGGAAACAAGATAGAAATCCTGATCTTAAAATTGGCATGTGTGGTTGCGTTGCTCAACAAAAAGCAAGACAGGTTTTTGCCCGTGCGCCTTATGTTGACTTTGTTTTGGGTACTCACAAAATTTATTCGCTCCCTGATGTTATTAAGAGAATTAACAATGGAGAACGTGTTTGTGAATGCGAAGAAACAAACAAACCGTCACAGAATCCAGAAAATTACGAAATTAATCGTGTAAAATCGACAAATGCGTGGATTAATATAACAGAGGGCTGTAATAATTTCTGTACATATTGTATTGTTCCGTACACTCGTGGCAGAGAACGTTCCAGACTTCCGGAAACAATTATTAAAGAGGCTAAAGATGCTCTAAATGCTGGATTTAAAGAAATTACACTTCTTGGACAAAATGTGGACAGCTACGGTAAAGATTTTAAAGATAAAAATTACAGACTTGCTGATTTGTTGAGAGAATTGAATGCGCTTGAAGGTAAATTCCGAATTCGTTTTGTTACGTCTTATCCTACCGATATTACAGATGAATTGATAGAAACGGCAAAGGAACTGGATAAGGTTTGCGAATACTTCCATATTCCTATGCAGTCAGGAAATTCTGAAGTTTTAAAGGCGATGAACAGACGCTATGACAGAGAAACTTATGCCAAAATTGTTAAAAAGGTTCGTGACATGGTGCCTGATGTAACTATTACAAGTGACTTTATAGCGGGTTTCCCGGGAGAAACAGAAGAACAGTTCCAAGACACATTGACAGCAATTGATGAATATGAACTTGATTATTGTAATGTAGCAGCATATTCTCCTCGTGAAAAAACTGTAGCAGCAAGATGGACAGACAAATTTATTCCGGAAGATGTTAAGGACGAAAGGTTTCAGCGACTTAACGACAAGGTTAAAGAAAATTGCTTGAAATCTAATCTGAAATATATTGGTCGTGAAATGGAAGTTTTGGTAGAAAACTTTTACGAACACAAAGGGCAAATGATTAACACCGGCAAAACAAGAAACTTTAAAACAGTTCATATTCCTTGCGATGAAGATTTGACAGGACAATTTGTAAACGTAAAAATTTCAGGTGCAAAAACTTGGTATTTGAAAGGTGAATTGATAAAGTAACTATATTCTTCGGTTTGAATACCGTCTTTTCACGACAAGGCTTGCCATACAGATATAATTATGATAGTGAAACAACTATTTTGCTACATAAAAATCTGCTTGTGCCAATACTTTTTGGGGTCTGTCCTTTGAAAAAACTTTCATTATATAAAAACCTTTTTCGTTTAGTACAAAATAGTCTGTGTAATAATTAACCTCTTCATCTTTCAGGCGAATATTGAATGTTTGTTGTAATTTGTAGCCGTATTGTCCATAGTTGTTATCTTTTTTTATTATTTGAATATACAAATATCTGGATTCAACCTTTTTGGGCATTAAAACAACATAATAAATTCGTCTACCTGTCAGAAACGATTTTGAATAATCATAAATATTTTTTTCTGTAATTGGATATTTGTTAAACAGAATTGAAGCTTTATCGGTAGTACAGGCACTAGTCGCAAGCATTGTCAACAAAATTGTAAAAATCAGGATTAGTTTTTTCATTTTTCAAGTGTCTTAATCTTTGTTTCTACAGCCTTTGTGGTTACCTCATCTTTGCTGTGTGTTAAGAATATTTTGTAGTTATTCAAAGCTTCTTTTGTATTTCCGTCTTGTTCATATGCAATTCCTAATGCATAATATGCGTAACCGTAATTAGGGTTAAGCGTGATTACACGGTGGAAAGCTTCTTTAGCTTTGTTATTGTTTTTGTCGTTTGCATATACAAGTCCAAGATTGAACCAGCCGTCTGCGTAATTTGGATTTACAACGATTGATTTTTTGTAGAAACTAATTGCATTTCTGTTGTCGTTCTTAAGTTTGTAAATATTGCCGATTTTTAGTAGTGTAACTTCATCTGATGGATTAATTTTCAATGCATCTTGGTAATTCTTTATCGCAGTATCATAATTTTTGCTTTTATAATTTTCGTCACCCTTAGCAATTGCAGATTTGTTTTGTTCCGCATCCGCAATTTCACCGGCTCTAATATCGTCCATTGAAAGTGATATTTCTTTAATTCCGTCTGTATCTGTAGCTCCGGTAGATTTTACGTCAGCAGTTTTGCTTGAAGAAGCAATAAATTCTGCAAATTCTTTGCTGTATTGAGTCTTTTCAGGTGACATTTCAATTGCTTTTTCGTAGTATTCTGTCGCTTTTTCGTTTATTCCGCATGCTCTGTAGGATTTTGCTAACCCAAAATAAGCCATGCTGTCTTTTGTCCCGTTTTCAATAGCTTTTTCAAAGTATTCAGTAGATAATGTGTAATTTTGTACTTTCAGATTATCTTCACCTAAAGAAACATAGGCAGACGTCATATTATTGCTAATAGAGTCGTTAGGTTTTTCTTTTAACAACTCTGAATACATAGCGATTGCTCCGTTATAATCCTTCATTGCATGAAGAACAAGTGCTTTGTTAAATCTTAAATTGTAGTCATCTTTTTTAGTTAAAAGTGCTTCATTGTAATATTTTAGAGCATTTGTGTAATCGTGCTTCAAATGATAACATTCTGCCAAATCTTCCACTAAATCTGCATCTCTGTTGCCCTTTTGAAGTTCTAGTGCTTTTTCATAATTTGCAATTGTGTTATCTAGTTGATTTAAACGTTTGTAAACAATCCCAATATTTTGGTATGCTCTCGCATCGTTAGGATAATTTGCAATATAAATCTTGTAATTTTCAACAGCGGGTTCGTCTTGTCCCATATCCGCAAGCAAGTTTCCATAATCAAATCTAACAGAGTGTAATGACGGTTGTTGTCTGAAAACTACGTCGTATTGTCCTAGTGCTAAATCGTTTTTACCTAACTCTTGGTACGATAGTGCTAAATTGATGTGAGCGGAAGTGTTGTCTGGATCTGCTTCAACTGCTTTTTCTAAAAACTCAACTGCTTTGTCGTAATTCTTTGTTTGAAATAAAGCTAAACCGTAATTTGAAAAATTCTTAAATGCAGTTGGATTTTTTGTGTAAAGTGTTTCATATTCTTTTACGGCTTTGTCAAAATCGCCGTCGCTAACGTATGATGATGCAAGGTTTTCTCGAGCATCTTGGTGTTGAGAATATGTTGATAGAAATTTATTATAATTTTCTATTGCAGATTTGTAATCTCTCAATTGATATTGAACATTTGCAATGTTCAAATAGTTGTAAAGGTATTCAGGGCACATTTCTGCAACTTTATTATATGCTTGCAAAGCTTCCAAATATTTACCTTGGTTTTCGTAAATGCTGCCGATACTCAAGTAAACATAACCGTCAGATGGTTTAAGCTCCAAAACTTTTGAATATGTTTCAAGTGCTTTGTCGTATTCCCCCATTTCACTGTATACGCCTGCAAGTTTTGTATAAATCATTACATCATTGCCGGAAAGCGTTAAAGCTTGTTGTAACTTTTCAACTGCAGTTGCGTAATCTTCTTTATACTCTGCAGAACAAGCTTGCTGGTAAAGCGCATTAGCTTCCGGAACCATTGCTTGAACCTGCGTTCCTGTTAATACAAGTGATAATAATGCCGAAAATAATAACTTCTTATTAATAGTGCCACTCTCCTAATCTGTATCAATTTCTTACCGACATTATAGCAGAAAAAGTATATTTATGCAAAAATTTCATACAAAAAGACTTCTTTAGGAATAAAGAAGTCTTTTGTGTATTCAGATATATATTACTTATGAGAAATATCTTTTCAATAAACCGTCAAAGCCTTTGCCGTGACGAGCTTCGTCTTTAGCCATTTCGTGAACTGTGTCGTGAATTGCATCATATCCTAATTCTTTTGCACGTCTAGCGATAGCAAGTTTGCCTTCGCAAGCGCCTTGTTCTGCTTCGGCACGCATTTCAAGATTTTTCTTTGTAGAATCTGTAACTACTTCGCCTAATAATTCTGCAAATTTTGCAGCGTGTTCAGCTTCTTCAAATGCATACCTTTTGTAAGCTTCAGCAACTTCAGGATACCCTTCTCTTTCAGCAACTCTAGACATTGCAAGGTACATGCCAACTTCAGTACATTCGCCAGAGAAGTGGGCTCTCAAACCTTCCATTACTTCTTTATCTTCAACTTTACCGTCGCCAACTTTGTGTTCGCAAGCGTAAACTTTGCCTTCTGCTGTGTTAATTTCTTTAAACGTAGTTGCTCCACACAAAGGACATCTTTCAGGAGCTTTATCACTTTCAGTTGACCAACCGCAAACTGTACATACAAATTTAGCCATTTTTACCACCTTTCTTATATAAAATTAGCCTCTTTTTTCTACATGCTTAATGATACAATAAAAATTTTTATTTGTAAAGTAGGAATTATTCCTATTTTTATCCAGAAAGTATTATTTTACATAATTTCATAAAAATAATAAATATCTACTTGCGTAAATATACATCAATATCTGAAAATAGGAATGAATGTTATTCAGAGAGGGAAACGGACTTCATCCAAAAACAAAACCAATATCTGGAGTATGAATGAATGTTATCGCAGAGGGGAGGGCGAACTTCGTCAAAAAACAAACACCAATATCTGGAGTATGAATAAATGTTGGTGCAGAGGGCTACGTGCGTCAATATATATCAATATCTGAAAATAGGAATGAATATTATCGCAGTTGGGAAGGCGGGCTTCGTCCAAAAACAACACCAATATCTGGAGTATGAATGAATGTTATCGCAGAGGGGAAGGCGGACTTCGTCCGCAAAAAAAGACCTCTTTTGGAAAGAGGTCAAGGTTGGTTATTTTGGTTATGTTATAGTTTATTATTAATAATTAATTTCGGTTTTACATTTTTTATAATTACCCTGAAAGTAAATATTTGCCTAAAAAAACTTAAAACTTTACAAAACTTTATGTTATTATGTAAGTATGTTTGAGCGTTTTAGAAAATTATTTTTATCTAAAGTATTGGGGCGCAAGTATTATAGAACAGGAAAGTGTAAGGCTTGCGGAAAATGTTGTACACAGATTTATGTAAAACATTATAAACATGTTGTGCAGGATGAAAAAGAGTTTGAAAAACTGCAGTATTTACATCGGTTTTATACATATTTGAAAATTATTGGTAAAGATGATATCGGACTGATTTTCGAGTGTCAAAATTTAGATCCAGAGACGCATAAATGTAAAATTCATCGGAGTCGTCCTGGTATATGCCGAAGATATCCGCAAGAAGAGCTCTTCTCGATGGGAGGAGCGCTTTCTGATGACTGCGGGTATAAAATGGAGCCAATAGTACCCTTTTGTGAGGTTTTAGAAAAAACAGCCAAAAGGATGCAACGAAATTAGTCTATTTTCAAATCTGTGTTGTTTAACTCGACGATGTCAAAATAGTTTTCCATTTTTTCTTCGTTTGGGATGTGGGGATTTTTTATTGCTTTAGGGTCTTTGTTTAAGCCAACTTCAAGTTCATTGTTGAATGTGTGTAGGAAAACTTTGTCGTCGCCAGATTTACTTCCTACAAGAATTGATGTGTCAATATCTGGTCTGTCGCAAAGTTCATCAGCGATTGAGCCAAGAGTTTTTATAGTTTTGTCGCCGTTTGCGCCATTAACATTGTCACCGCCAATAATCCAAGCTGTTAATTTACCTTTTGCTTTGGCTTTTAGGGCATCAATTGCGTTTACGATTTCTCCGATAATACCTTCTGGTTCATTGTTAACAGGAATTTTCTTTAAAAAACCGTCATTAGCATTTCTAACAATGACGGCAATACTTCCGGCATCAGGGTTTGCTGTAAATACTTTCCCGTTGCTGAGTCTGCATTTGCTGGATGAAATTATACGTCTGCCAGCTCTAGTAGCCAATTCTTCGGCTTTATTGTACGATTTTTGAGAAATAACAAGTGTAGAATGTCCTTGAAAACTAATGTTATTCATAAATTTATAACTCCTTTTTGTATATATGAAAAACGAACAAAAAATTTTTTGCTACTTTCTGGCAATGAAATTTTACACATTGTAGTTTAAGCTGATTATATGGAATATAATGAAAGGTTGGTAAATATGAAAAATATACAAAATTTAGTTATGGGATTAATACTTTCGACAGTTGCACTGCCGGTTTTATCGGTTTGCCCGATTGAGGGCGGTGCGTGCACGGCATTTTCTAATTGGGAATCAAAACCATTACAGCAAAAATATGTGCCGAATCATATTCAAGAAATTCAAAAACCTAATGCATTTCAACCGAATTACATAACACCATATCACAGTGAGTTAATAAATACAGAAACAAGTAACGCAACTGTTAAACCGCCGGCAAATGATTACAATTCAAATTGCCAATTCGTTTGCCTTCCGGGGGTAGAAGGTGGAGGAAGCGTGTTGGAATAATTAAAAATATATAATACACAATGCAGATTGGGTAATATTATCCAATCTGCATTATTTATTATATCATTTTATGTTTTGAGCTTAGATGTTTGCTAGTTGCAAATAGTAATCGTTTGCTCTTTCAAATTTATGAGCAACATTAAACAATTTGCTTTCTTGCAATTGCGGAGCCAAAATTTGCAAACCAATTGGCATACCATCTTTGTCAAATCCGGCTGGAACACTCATACCAGGGATTCCTGCCAAGTTTGCGGAAATTGTCGCAATATCAGTCAAGTACATTTGCAACGGATCAGATGCTTTTGCACCAAGTTCAAATGCTGTGTTTGGACAAGTTGGCGAAATCAAAATGTCAACTTTCTTGAATGCTTCCGCAAAGTCTTGAGTTACTAAAGCTCTCATTTGTTGTGCTTTTTTGTAATATGCGTCATAGTAACCTGATGACAAAGCATAAGTTCCAAGCATTATACGACGTTTAACTTCCGGTCCGAAGCCTTCTGCTCTCGATTTTGTGTATAATTCAAGCAAGTTCTTAGCATCAGGTGTTCTATAACCGTATCTTACACCGTCAAAACGAGCCAAGTTTGAAGAACATTCAGCTGTTGCCAAAATGTAATATATTCCGATTGAGTATTTCAAATGAGGAAGTGAAATTTCCACAATTTCAGCACCAAGTTTTTTGTAATCTTCAATTGCACGTTCAAGAGCTTTTTGAACATCTTCTGACAAACCATCAGACATAAGTTCTTTTATAACGCCAACTTTCATCCCTTTAATATCGTCGTTTAAGTGTGCGCTATAGTGTTCTACAGGCAAGTCCAAAGAAGTTGAATCTTTTGGGTCGTGACCTGAAATAACTTCAAGCAAATTTGCAGCATCTTCAACAGTTCTTGCGAAAGGCCCGATTTGGTCTAGTGATGATGCGAATGCGATTAAACCGTATCTTGAAACACGTCCGTAAGTCGGCTTCATACCAACGATACCACAGAATGATGCCGGCAATCTGATTGATCCGCCTGTGTCAGAACCTAGTGCCAAAGTTGCTTCACAAGAAGAAACACTTGCAGCAGAACCGCCTGATGAACCACCAGGAACTTTGTTCAAATCCCAAGGGTTGTGAACTTTGTTGAATGCTGAGTTTTCGTTAGAAGAACCCATTGCGAATTCATCAAGGTTTGCCTTTCCAACAATAGGAACTAAGTTGTTTAAAAGTTTTTCTGTAACTGTTGCGTTGAATGGAGAAACGAAGTTTTCCAAGATTTTTGATGACGCAGTTGTTTTTGAACCAACCAAGTTCATGTTGTCTTTAAGAGCAAGCGGAATACCTGCAAGTAGAGGTAATTCTTCCCCTTTAGCGATTTTTTCGTCAACTTTTTTAGCTGTTTCAAGTGCTGTTTCTTTTGTCAATGAATTGAAAGCACCAAGTTTGCCTTCCAAGTTGTCAATTCTTTCAAAAGCGGCGTTTGCAAGCTCTACCGCTGAAATTTCTTTATTTTTTAAAGCTTTGCTTTGTTCTGTTGCTGATTTTTTTAAAAGCTCGTTCATATTTTCTCCTTAGCTATTTCTATGAAAAAATATTATGACAAAAATATAAGTTTAGCAAGTGCGGTTATTTGGGAAATAGATTGTTGAAGAAAAATTAAAACAATAAGAGAGTGGATTGCGAACATAAAAAATCTTGGTTATAACATTGTTCTTTCCAGTTAAACCCTTTTCTGCATCTCTAATGCTCATTTTGTTCGCAAAGAACTGCGACCTCTTCCATTGGAGAGGTTAATTATTTACAACGTAACTGCTTTAATAATCTTATAAATTAGTTCAATTTGGTCATCAGAGGCATTAATCAAAATCGAGTTCATTTCGTGGATTAAAGCACTTTTGCTTTGTTTATGCTGGTAGC
>USOK01000043.1 GCA_900556295.1 uncultured bacterium
TAACGGAACAGGCATTGATTGCTCGTATTATTATAAAATCGGTGGTGGATTTGATGACTAGTAAATATTATATATATGCATAAAAAAAATAGAGCCATTGGCTCTATTTTTTTGCTACTTCTTTTGCTGTTTTAGCATTAGCTTTTTCTTACATTTTTCGTTCTTTAGCAAGTCTTTTAGCTTCTTCTTTCTTTTGGATTGCGTTATTTCTAATTTCAAGCAATTTGCCTAACCAGCCGGTTGGTTGATTGAATTCAGTAGCTAATTTGTCTGCTTTTTTCCCGTTTCTTTTGGTTTTTAGTCCTGCAAAGAAAGAGGTATTGTTTGCCTGTTTTGTAATATTTTTAGTAAAGTTTTTGAATAAGTAGTTATCAATTTCTTCTTTGCGAGGAGCTTTTACAAGAACATCTGCAAGATTGTTAAATTCTTGTAAGTTGTTATATGATAATCCAACTAAACTTGGAGCATAAGCATCTATATAGCAAAAATCTTTATCAAGTCTTCCAGTGTTCTTTGCGTCTCGTTTGTGCCATTCAAATCCAACATCTGTACCCAATACTTTGTTTTTTATAACAAGGCTTGTTCTACTCTCATCAAGAGTAAGGACAGTTTTTTTATGGAAATTTTCCATATAATGATTTAATTTATTAATAATAGCTTTTCCCATTGTTTGGATATCAGAGAGTTTTCTAACATCTACTTTTTGGTAAGCTAAATTAGCATCTCTCACTACTTTATCCATACTTGATTGGGTTAAGCCATCAATGAGTTTAATAACCGGTTTGTCTACATAGCCGTTAAAAGTCTGTTGAGAATTGTTGCGTTGTTGCGCAAGACTAATTGATTGTACGTTCATTTTTTATCCTTCTTTCTTTAATCCATTATTTATGGCTCTTCTTCTTGTTTAACGGATTAGTATTGAAGCATAGAAACGATTTTTGGAGAATCTGTAAGTTTTTCTCTACCATTTAAAGCAGTCAATTCGATTAAAAAAGCTGTACCAACAAGATTTGCACCTGCTTTTTTTACAAGTTTGCAAGCTGCTTCTGCAGTTCCACCTGTTGCAAGCAAGTCATCTACTACTAGAACACTTGCCCCTTGAGGGAATGCGTCTTGGTGGATTTCGATTTTGTCTGTACCATATTCAAGTGCATATTCTTGAGAATAAGTTGCAGCAGGAAGTTTATTCGGTTTTCTTACCGGCACAAATCCAATTCCCATCTTATAAGCCATTGGCATGCCTAAAATGAAACCACGGCTTTCAATACCTGCAATGTAATCTATTTTTGTGTCTTTGAATTGATCGCAAAGATAATCAACGATTACTTTCAATGTTTCTGCATCTTTTAATGCTGTTGTGATATCTCTAAAGATGATTCCTTCTTTTGGAAAGTCTTTTACATCTCTAATTTTGCTTTTTACGTCAACGATTGTTTGTGTTGCCATTTATTTATCTCCTTTTGCTATTTTTTGTTGTTTTCATCTTTGACTAGTCTATCCAGAAGCTTAAAATCTTTAAGATTAATCTCTTTTAGGTTTATATCTCCGTAGAAAGTTCTTTCTGCTAGTATTTGTTTAAGTTTTTCTCTATATTTTTCTGTATATTCTTTTGTGTAAGCCTTTGTTTTTTCAAGTTCTTTCAATATTAAATCTTTGATGCTTGCTTCTTCTTCTCGAACCAAACCGTGTGCGGTTTTTCCCCAGTTCATATCTTTTTTCATGAACAAAATTTTGAAACAGATATAAAGAACAAGCGGGAACCAGATTATAAGCAGGTAAGTCGAAGTTTCCAGTGCTTCAAATGTTGCGTCAAGTCTTGGCATGTAATCATAGCGTCTAAGCGCATATCTTGCAGCAAAGAAAAATCCTAATCCTATTACGCAGCCAATAATTATTGAAGAATAAAGCATGTGCGGAGGAGCTTGTTTTGCAAGAACTTTGAAACCTCTTATAAGTATTTCCATCAAGAACCACCCAGGCATAATGAATTCTGAAATATATGCCATCATATCCAGCCCTGCACGAAGTGACATGTCTTTTGAGCAAAGCGCAGCACCGGAGTATTCTAGGTAACGTCGTATTGTTCCTTCAAGCCACCTTCTTCTTTGTCTGTATAACGGTCTTAGATACGTAATTCCTTCTTCAAATACAACGGCATCAGGACAAAATCTAATATCCCAACCTTTTATGTGCATCCTTGTTGACATGTCTAAATCATCAACAATTGTGTAATTGTTCCATCCTCCTATATCTTCAATTGCTTGACGTTTAAGTAGTTCCCCATTCCCTCTAAGTTCAACCGCTCCTTTTACAGAATCTCTACCAACTTGGAAATAAGTATCAAGTGTGTATTCATTATTTTGACAGCGTGTCAAAAGGTTCATATTTTTGTTACGAATAACTTTTCTCGCTTGAACTGCACCAACATCTTTAGGTTCAAGATGAGGAATTAATGTTGTTAAAAAGTCTGGTTCAACTGTTGCATCTGCATCAAAAACTAATATAGCTTCACCTTTCGCAAGTTTGAATGCATCATTCAATACTGCAGATTTTCCAGGGAAAGCATCTTTTTCTCGGATTAAAGCTGTAACTTTTTCATATTTACTTTCTAAATCTTTAATAACAGAAGCAGTGTTGTCTGTGCTTCTATCGTCAATTACAATAATTTCAAAATTTTCATAATCCATGCTCAGAATATTTTGTACAGTGTTTCCGATAACACTTTCTTCGTCATGGGCAGGAATTAAAATTGAAACAAATGGTTTATAATTTTTATTGATAATTTGTGGATATTTTTGTAATTTACGTTTTTGGATTTTGTAAGAAAGGTTCATAAATCCAACATACAAGGACATTAGAGCACATAGAATTGCAAGCCCCCAAACAGTGTTGAAATAACTTTGGAAGATGTATATAAAAACACCAAGTCCAAATACGATACAAAATAATAGAATTCTTTCTTTCATACTACATACTCCAATCCTTCAATATTATACCAAAAACTATTTTAAATTCCTATGTTTGTATGTTTTAAATGTAAAAAAGTGTTAAAAATAGTTAAAACACTTGCTTTTAAAAACGGTTAGGCTATAATAGTTCTTGTACAAAGAGAAGAAGGAGTTTTATAATGAACAAAGAAGAATTAGTACAAGAAATCGCTAAAAAAGCAAACGTAACTCAAAAAGAAGCTGCTGAAGTATTGGGCGCTTTGATTGAAACAGTTCAAAAAACAGTTTCTAAAGGTAAAAAAGTAACATTGGTTGGTTTTGGTACTTTTGAAGCTAGAAAAAGAGCTGCTAGAATCGGTCGTAACCCACAAACTGGTAAGGAATTGAAAATTCCTGCAACTACAGTTCCTGCTTTCTCAGCTGGTAAAAAATTCAAAGATGCTGTTAACAAATAGTTTCTAGAATACAAAAAAGTTGAAAAATGCACTTCCTTTTGGGAAGTGCATTTCGTTTAGAAAAATCTAAAAATATAGTTTTGAATTTCCCAAAGAAGTAGGGCATAAAAATGTTAATATAGAAAATTGTCAGGATGGGGAGAGACTTTAAATATTTTCTTTTTCAAATTTAATTTTGTAGCCTAAGATACTTGCAAGGAATTTCACTTCATCATATTTTCATTGAATTTCTTGCCAATTTTTGTGAGATACCGAAAACAGTGTAATTTTTACCGGATTTTTCAGTGGCAAGCTTTGCTAATTCGGTAATCGTTGCTTTTTCTTTTAATAAAAGTATTTTCAAGTCCTATGAAACGCTCATAATAAAATTAATCAACAGAGAAAATTTCTCTAATATCATCCATTGTAAGTGATTTTACGATATTCCTGTCAACAGAAATTACGCTATCAACAAGGTTTCGTTTAACTGTTTTAAGCTTTTGGATTTTCTCTTCAACTGTATTTTTCGTAATAAGCCTATATACAAATACTTTTTTGGTTTGTCCGATACGGTAAGCACGGTCTGTTGCCTGATCTTCAACTGCAGGGTTCCACCACGGGTCGTAATGGATTACGTAGTCTGCACCTGTAAGGTTCAAGCCTGTTCCGCCAGCTTTCAAACTAATCAAGAATATTGGAATATGCGGGTTAGAATTAAATCTTTCAACTGCACCTTGACGGTCTTTTGTTTTACCGGTCAAGTATTCATAAGGTATTCCTTCTCGTTCAAGCCAAGCTTTCACGATATCAAGCATATTTACAAATTGGCTGAACAATAAAATTCTGTGTCCTTCGTCAATAATTTCTTCAAGCATGGTTTTCAATTTTTCAAACTTGCCAGATTTCATAATATGTTTAACATTTTCTTTATCGTATAGTCTTGGGTGACAACAGATTTGGCGTAATCTCAAAAGTGCAGAGAAGATAGACAAACGACTCTTTTCAAGCCCGTTTTGTTCAATTGATTTAAACAGTTCTTCTTTTGTGCTATCAAGTACTTGTAAGTAAAAATCTCTTTGCTCGTCCGTAAGTTCGCAGTATGCAATGTTTTCAACCTTATCCGGCAAGTCTTTTGCAACATCTCGTTTCATACGACGTAAGATGAATGGATAAATTTGCAATTTCAGACGTTTTTCAACTGTTTTGTCCTGACGCTCCATAATTGGATTTACATAACGAGAATTGAATTCTGCCATGCTAAATAAGAATCCCGGCATTAAGAAGTCAAATACAGACCACAATTCTTCAAGTTTGTTTTCAATTGGAGTGCCAGAAAGTGCTAATTTGTGAGTTGCTTGTAGTTTTTTCACTGCCTGAGCGGTTTGTGACATTGCATTTTTGATGTTTTGTGATTCATCAAGAATAATATATCGGAAATTGTACTCTTTAAGCTTTGCAATATCTCGTCTAATTAAAGCGTAGCTTGTGATTACAACATCAAAATTTGGAATTTCTTTGAAAAATTGCTTTCTCTCAACTCCAGAAAGTTCTAAAGTTGTTAAAGTCGGAGCAAACTTTTGGATTTCAGATTTCCAGTTGAAAACAACAGTCGTCGGGCAAATTACAAGAACCGGCATTGGTCCGTCCTCTTCTTTCGCCTTTTGAATAACAGCAAGCGCTTGGAGTGTCTTTCCTAAGCCCATATCGTCTGCCAGAATACCGTTCAAACCGTACTTGTACATAAACCAAAGCCAGCCAAAACCTTTTGATTGATATTCTCTGAACTCTGCGTTAATACCTTCCGGCAACTTCAAATCTTCTGATGTTGAGAAGTTTGACATCTGTTTCCAGAATGTTTCAAACTTATCGCTCAAAACTAATTCTACATTAAGGTTTTTAAGTTCGTTAATAAGCCCTGCACGGTAGGTTTTTACGATATACTTATTGTCGTTGTTGCGGTAAACGTCAAATGAGTTGAACGCACGCATTATTGAATAAATATCTTGCGCAGGATATTCTACAAAGCCTAAACTTCTGATACGGCTGTATTTTTCGCCACTTTGAATTGTATCATAAATCTCGTCAAAGTTAATAATTTCCTCACCGACTCGTCCATATAAAAATATTTCAAAACTATCTTCGGACTCTTCTGAAAAGTCGATTTTTGCGCAGAGTTTGAACGGATCGTCCATAAGTTTGAAGAAGTTCATATCGTCCTTTTCGACGAATTTCCAGCCTTCTCCGGCCTGTTTAATATAATAGTTGTAAAAATCGATTGCATTTTCTTTTTCCAAAGCCAAGTTGTTTGTTTGCATTGGGACAAAACGGCAAGCCAAAAGCATCTGGTACGCTTCTTGTTCATGTTTAAGGTTTCTTTTAATCCAGTAAACAAGATCTTCCCCAGGTTTTTTGATTGTTATATATGGCGCTTTTTCTGCCGTAGTTTTGGAATACGGTACGACAACTCCGTCGTATTCAAATTCTAGGGATGCCTTAAGAGATTGATCGTAGTCAATTCCCATTGTTACAATGTTTAACGGTGGACGTTCAGTAAGCATCAATTGACTGATATTTTCAGCAATTTCAACGTCCATAATTTCTTGTAATTTTGGTAATTCTTCGTAAATAAATTTCCCGCCGTCAGCATCCTTCAAATCCGTGAAAGATGATTTCAAAATGTTTTGTGGTAACGAGTTCATTGCAATATTTGTCGGAAAAATTATGTTTTTATATCTTCCCCATTTCAAGTGTCTTGAAAAATAACGAACTTCTTCTAGCGGATAAACATCATCTTTGTCCGGTCTGCGCCATTCTAATGATAAAAGAATTGTGCCTTGAGCTCCAGTATTTACAGTAAGAACAAGTTTCCATTCTTCATTTGTGAATTTTAATCTTTCCTTTGTTTTTTCGTCCAAAACTTCATCGGCTTTTGATAAAAGAGTAAACATTGGTCCAAATTTTGTAATCGGAATATCGTACCAGCCAGCTTTTTTATCCTGTCTTGATATTGTCAAAAGTTGTTGAAATATTGCGACTTCAATCTTTTGTGAGTTATTTAACTCAAAGTCAGGATTTTGCTTTTGGGCTTCAATTAAAGCTCTTAAAATTGGCTCAATTTGGCGAACAACTTTTCCTGTTTCTCTAGATCGAACAAGTACTGAGAAAAAGTTAGCTTTTCTTTTAGAATTGAAATGGAATATATAACTCCCCTGTGGCTCTTCTGTTAACGCGGTGTTTTCATCCGGGAAATCAAATTCCATTCCGTACTTAGTTTCTAACCAATCTTCGTAAGCGTGCTCGTCAATTGCCTTTAATGCTACAGCAACAGCGTGTTTGCACCATTCTTCTTTGAGAGGACAGTTACATCTTGCTTCAACCTTGTTTTTCTTAAAAATAAGGTCAGTATTATAATGATCCTGAAAATTTCCTTTTACTTTAGCCATGTAAAAGTTCTTTTCGGGATATGAATCAAACACCATATCTTTAAGATGGTATTCATAACCTCTGCGCCAGCTTCCGGCACTTGCATTATCTTTTATAAATTTGTAGTTAAATTCCTGCTGTTTGGCACTCATTAATGAGTATCTCTTTCTTTTCCCTAAGGGTACAAACTTTCGGATATAGAATAAATCTATAAGCCCTTATATTTGTAGTATTGCATGAATAATATAAAAAGGCAACATCTTTACAAAAGTTTATACTAAAATATAGGAGTGTATAAAATAAGCGAACGCAATTCCAAAAAGCGCGCCCATAATAACTTCAAACGGAGTATGTCCCAAAAGTTCTTTTAGTTTTCCGCCAATAGCTTGCACGTCGTGTTTGTAGAAGTCATCCATCATTTTGTTTAAACAAGCAGCTGTTTTGCCTGCAGCTCGTCTTACGCCTGCTGCATCATACATTGTGATTAGTGCAAATCCTACAGAAATCGCAAAAAGTACAGAATCAAATCCTTCGATTAGTCCAACAGCTGTTGCAAGCCCCATTACTCCTGCAGAATGAGAACTTGGCATTCCGCCTGTTGTTGTAAAAATTTTGAAATTAACTTTTCTTGATTTAATTGTAAAAATAAAAAACTTAATTACTTGTGCAAAAAACGCAGCCAAAACACCGGCCAAAAGCGCTTCGTATCCAGTGTTTAAAATACTAATTGTCATTAAAATCCTACTCTCTTTTTATGTGTATGTGTTTAGTATAACACAAGGAAATAAAAAAAGAAATAGTAAACGATAATGATAAGCAGTTAGACGCAAAGATCTATTAAGCGATAGTCTGCATAATTAACAAATTGCGATTTTATCAGTTTGTTGCTAAGTTTATTTAATTCTGATTTTTTCTAATATTTGTTCAAAAACTTCTGATTTTAAATTGTTTTTATTTAAAATGGCATAGCATTTATCAATCAAACTATTTAAGTCTTTTTTTGCTTTTTCTAGTCCGTAAAGGCTTGTATAAGTAAGTTTACCTTCTTCTTTGTCCTTGCCCATGGTTTTCCCCATTTCTTCAAAAGTCGAAGTTTCATCTAAGATGTCATCTGCAATTTGAAAAGCCACGCCTAAGATTTGACCGAATTCTGTAATATCTTCAATTTGTTTTTCTGTCGCATCGGCAATTATAGCTCCTGTTCTCAATGCGAGTTTGAATAAATCTGCAGTTTTGTGCGTATGTATGTAATTCAGTATTTCCGGTAATTGTTCATCATCTTTGCCGTATTCAAAAGCTTGCATCAATTTTTCGCTTTCGATATCTACAACTTGACCGGCAATAACTCCGTATGCTCCTGCTGCTTGAAAATATTCTTCCATTATTTTTACAAGTTTTTCAGAACCGAGATTTTTTGAGTTTTTCAAAATAGTTTGAGGAGCGAAAGTCAAAAGAGCGTCTCCTGCTAGCACGGCGTGAGCTTCTCCAAAAACCATGTGGTTTGTTAGCTGGCCACGTCTGTACATATCGTTGTCCATACATGGTAAATCGTCGTGGATAAGTGTTTGAGCGTGTAACATTTCGATTGCACAAGCTGTTGGAATAGCATCTTCAATGTTTCCACCAAACATTCTGCAAGTTTCTAGACACATTACAGGACGCAATCTTTTCCCTGGAAGTGTAACAGTGTATTTCATTGATTTGAAAATCTTTTGCGGATAGCAAATCGGCATGAATTCATCAATTTTTTTATTTACTAAATCTATGTATTCGTTCATTTTCATAATTCTTGTCCTTCGTCTATTTCTTTATAAATTTGTTGTTTAAGCGTGTTTCTAGCGCTTTGACGTTTCTTTTCGCTTATTTTAGCTATTTGTCGATTATGAACCATTTTTTTAGAATGTTCTTGTTTTTTACCCTCGTACTTAATTCGTTCTTTGTATTCTTTTGCTTCATCTACAAATACCAAGTAACTTTCGTATCTTGTAGAATCAATTTTGTCAATATTGTTCAATACATTACAACCGTCTTCATTTATGTGTAAGCAATCGGAATATTTGCAATTATCTCTATATTGAGCAATTTCAGGGAAAAGTAAATCGACATCTGCCGGAAGCAAAAAGTCAAATCTTGCGTTACTAAATCCGGGAGTGTCCACAATCCTGGATGTATCATTGATTTTTATAATCTCGCAATGTCGGGTTGTGTGAGTGCCTCGTTGAGTTTTTTCGCTAACCTGTTTTGTGCGAAGATTAAGATTTGGATTAATCGCATTTACGAGGCTGGATTTCCCAACACCTGAATTTCCGCAAAGCACACTTGTTTTACCCTCTAAAAGTTTTTCAAAATTCTTCAACCCTTTATGCTCGGTTGCGGATGTATAAACAATTTTGTATCCAAGTGGGTGGTAGATTTTTTTTATTTTATCGCTTAAATGTCTGTCCCATTTTAAATCATCCTTATTAAAGCAAAGTACAGTCGGAATTTCAAAGTATCTCGCAAGCGAAATATACCTGTTTAGCTGATGCAAGTCTAAATCTGGTTCTTTTAGGGCTGAAACAATAATAATTTGGTCGATGTTTGCAACACTTGGACGTTTGATAAAATTTTTACGTTTAATGATATTTTTAATAACACCATTTTCAAATTCAACAAAATCTCCAACAAGAATTTTTTCACGCTGTTTCTTCAGAACTTCCCTGATCTTACATTCTTGGGAAGAAGTCCCATCGTCAACATAATAAAAATCTGAATGAATTTTGTAAATTTGTCCTTCAGCCATAGAAGAATTTTAGCACAAAAAGAATTTATTCTTCACCTTCTCGGGAATTTT
>USOK01000044.1 GCA_900556295.1 uncultured bacterium
TTGATAGACTCCGGATCGTAGTCCGGAGTGACAGTTTCGGTTTAGTTGTTTCGTTAAATAGTTGCAATTCATATCATTTTAAAAAGACAGAAAATCTAGCATCTAGCGTAGATTTTCGTCTTATTCAGAATCTATTAATGCTAATTTCTTATTATAATTTTTGTTTAATATCGGCGGGATAGGTATCCCACTCTATCGTACATTACTTAAATTTTCTATGTCGATTAATCCTTAACCGGCAAATATGATTGCGGATAATTGTAATCTTCTTTAAATCCTAGGTGGCGATACATTTTTAATGCTTGGAAATTATTGGTTTCTGTTGTTGTATTAACTTCTGAAATAGGTTTAAGCCCGTTATCTGTGATTTCAATAAGTTTTTCAACAGATTTCTTAAGCATGTGTTTTGACAAGCCTTTGCCCTGGTGCTCTTTTCTAATTGCAACTATAGGGATGTTAGCAATTCTTCCGCCTGTAAGGTTCATAAAACAGAAACCTACAGGAATGTTATTGTAGAGCATTATTGTAGTTGCTTCAGGTAAAAATTCTGCATAAATATTTTTTACAATCTTTGTAATGATATCACGAGTACCTTCTATTGTCTTAAATCTAGGATCAAATAAGGCATCTGCACTGTCTTCAAAACCTTCTTGAACAACTTCTACCGCATCTTCAAAATACTTGTCTTGCCAATCAACAAGCTTGTATTCACCATCAAGCGGAGAAAGTTGAGTGATTTTTAAGATATCTCGAGAGTTTGTGCCAAACATCATAAAACGCAAAACAGCGATACCAACAAATTTAAAACCGTAACGTGCAATGTCGCCAATTAATTCTTTTTGTGATCCTAACATTGGATAGCAAACTATTTTATCAAGTCTTTCTGCTTTTGTTAGTTCAAGAAATTTTTTTATCAAATACATTGCTCTTTCAACCATGTTTTCCATTTTGAAAGAGTGAATTATATTTAGTTCAACTGCTTCAGAGATTGCAGTTGTATAAACTAAAAAAGCGACTGGAACATTGTTTTCAAACAAAACAAGACATTCAATAAGTTTTTTTTCAACCGCATCAATAAAGTCTTCAAATCCAAGCGGCTCAAGTTCAAAATTGTACTCGCTAACCGCTCTATCTCTAAAATCATTGTATACGGTTGCAAATCCTTTATAATCGTTTGGAGTTAATAATCTAGCTTCAAAGTTTTGGTTTTCGTCAGTCATGTCCTTAATTCCTTGTTTGTTTTTGCACTGATAAGTTATATCATGTGGTGCATTTTATCTTTTTTAGTTTCCATGTACCGCTTGTTATACTTATTTATGTATGGCGGTATTTTAACTATATCATGTACAGTTAATCCGTAACCCTTCAAACCGACGATTTTTTTTGGATTGTTTGTAATTAATTTGAAATTGTTGAAACCTAAATCCCGAATTATCTGTGCGCCCATGCCGTAATCTCTTAAATCAGGCTTAAAGCCGAGAGAAACATTCGCTTCAACCGTATCTTGTCCTTCTTCTTGGAGGTGATATGCCTTAATTTTATTGATAATTCCGATGCCTCTACCCTCATGCCCCTTCATGTAGACTAAAGCTCCCTTTCCGTACTCATTAATCATTTTTAATGCACTGTGAAGTTGATAATTGCAATCACATTTCAAGCTGTGAAAAATGTCCCCAGTCAAGCATTCACTGTGAACTCGTACAAGCGGAAGTTTATCAGATCCGTCATCTTTTACAAGTGCAACACATTCTTGCCCTGTCAAGTGGTTCAAATAGCCGTAAATTTCAAAATCACCAAATTGAGTCGGCAAGTGAGCTTCTGCTTCACGAGTAACAATTTTCTCAGACTTCAAGCGGTACGCAATCAATTCCGCAACAGAAATAAATTTTATCCCATGCTTTTTGGCAAACTTATATAACTCATCTCGACGAGCCATGTGCCCGTCTTCCGCCATAATTTCGCACATTGGACCGGCCGGAACATGCCCTACCAGTCTTGCTAAATCGACAACTGCTTCTGTGTGCCCTGTTCTTGTTAAAACACCACCTTTTCTTGCCACACAAGGAAACAAGTGCCCAGGACGTCGAAGGTCTGACGGTTGAGCGTCAGGAGCAAGACAAACTTCTATCGTCTTTGCTCTGTCAAATGCTGAAATTCCTGTTGTTACACCGTATTTTTCAGATGCATCAATGCTCACAGTAAAAGCTGTTTTCATAGATTCGTTGTTTTGCTCAACCATTTGTGGCAACTGCATTTTTTCGGCAATTTCAGGTGATATCGCAAGGCATATCAAACCTTTTGCGTGCTCTGCCATAAACTTTATAACTTCCGGTGTAACCATTTGCCCGGAACAAATCAAATCGCCTTCATTTTCTCTGTCTTCATCATCGGCAACAATGAGCATTTTGCCGTTTTTGAAATCTTCTAATGCGCTTTCTATACTGTCAAATTTAAAATCTTCCATATTACATAAACCCGTTTTCTTTCAAAAAATCTTCTGTCAAATTATTATCTTTCGTTGATAAAATTTTTTCAACATATCTACCTAAAATATCAGTTTCAATATTAACCAAATCACCAACATGCAAGTCTTTTAGGTTAGTATTTTCAAGTGTATGGGGAATAATTGCAACACTAAAAATATTTTTTTCAGACTTTGAAACAGTTAAACTAACTCCGTTTACAGTAATCGAACCTTTATAAACTATATATTTGTCAAGTTCAGGAGAAACTTCAAACCTCATATCACCCAAGTATTTTGCCACTCCATCAACATGCCCTTGAACAATGTGCCCACCCATACGAGTTTGCGGAGTTAAAGCTCTTTCAAGATTAACTCTCTCTCCTGTTTTAAATCCTTTTGTAATCCTCAATGTTTCTGAACTTACATCGGCTAAAAAATAATTACTCATCAAATCAACAACAGTCTGGCAACAACCATTTATTGCAATGCTGTCGCCTAATTGTGTATTTTCAAGAACCTTTTTGCATTCGACAACAAGTTTTTCTCCGTTAAAACTTTTGATTTTACCTATTTCTTCAACAATTCCTGTAAACATAACTAGATTTTAACATGAAAATTTATTGCTGTATTTGTAATATAATAAATCTTATGAAAAAAGTTGAACTGTTAGCACCTGCAAAAGATAAACAAACAGCAATCACAGCGATAAATTCCGGTTGTGATGCAATTTATATTGGTGCACAAAATTTCGGTGCTCGAAAAAAAGTCGGTAATTCTCTAGAAGATATTAAAGAAATTGTTGACTATGCTCACAAGTTCTACGTAAAAGTGCATGTTACTGTAAATACGATATTGACAAATTTTGAACTTCTTGAGGCCCAAAAATTAATTCAAGATCTTTATGACATAGGGGTTGACGCAATTATTGTCCAAGATATGGGAATTTTTAAACTTGCAATAGAAGGGAAACTTCCGCCAATTGCAATACACGCCAGTACTCAGTGTGATAACAGATCTTTAGAAAAAGTAGAGTTTTTCAAAAATATTGGAGCTTCTCGTGTAATTTTGGCAAGAGAGCTTTCGTTGGAACAAATTAAAGAAATATGCCAACTTGCGTCAAGCGGAGAAAATCCGATTGAAGTTGAAACATTTGTTCATGGCGCATTGTGTGTATCATACAGTGGACAATGCTATATGAGTTATTACATAGGTGGGCGTTCTGCAAATAGAGGCGAGTGTGCACAAGCTTGCCGTAAAAAATATTCATTAGTTGATGACAAGGGCAATGTTATAGCAAAAGACAAATACTTGTTGAGCATGAGAGATTTTAATGCGTCAAAACACTTGCAAGAGCTAATTGATGTCGGTGTAAAATCTTTTAAAATAGAAGGACGATTAAAAGATAAAAACTATGTTAGAAATGTTGTTGCATATTATAGAAGCGAAATCGATAAATATGCCGGCAAAACATCTTCAGGTAAAGTGTTTATTGACTTTGAACCGGATGTGAGAAAAAGTTTTAATAGGGGGTTTACAGACTATTTTCTTGACGGTCGTAAAAAATGTTTTAACTTTGAAAGTCCAAAGTCCCTTGGAGAAAAACTTGGCAAAATTTCTAAACTTGGTAAAAATTATTTTGAGATAAATTGGTTAAAAAATAATTCTCCAAAGGATTTGAACCCACAAGACGGACTTTATTTTAATGGCATGGGCTGTCTTGTAAATAAAATAGAAGGTAATAAAATTTATCCGAATAAAATGGATGGGCTTACAATTGGATGTGAAATTTTTAGAAATTTTGACCGCAAGTTTGAAAAACAACTTGAAAATTCTAAAATCAAACGCCAAATTGGAGTGGAGTTTACTTTTCAAAACTCTATTTTGACTGCAATTGATGAGGACAAAAATTCTGTTAGTCTAAAAATTGCAAAAGGAGAAGCTCCTAAAAATCCTGAAAAGATGAAAGAAAATTTTATTACACAGCTAAAAAAAACAGGCGAAAGTAATTTTTATGTCGAAAACATTGAGGTTTTGGATGAATTATCATTTATTCCGGTTTCACAGATTAATGAAATTCGTCGTCAAATCCTTGCTGAACTGATGAATGAGCGGTTAAAGAATTATAAGCGAGAAATTCAGCGTCCGATGTCATTTGCAGAATTTCCGCAAAAAGAATTGGATTACCGTGCCAATATTTATAACGATACAGCAAAATGTTTTTATGAAAATTGTGGCTGTAATGTTTGCGAAATGGCATTGGAAAGTGGGAAAACAAAATCTCGTACAATTGAGCTAATGCATACAAAACACTGTTTGAAATTTGCATTTGATATGTGCAAATCCCCGAAAAAACTGTTTTTAATTGATGAAAAAGGCAAAAAATATCCGCTAAAATTCGATTGCAAGAATTGCGAAATGCGAATTATAAGTGAATAAGAGAATATGTGAAAAGTGAAACGTGAGAAGTGAAAAGACCGTATCAGAAGTGAGTGGTGAATGGTGAGTAGTGAGCAGACTGTTTTTTTATTTGTTGTTTGTCAGGCATAGCCTGACCTGCCGAAATAACTGCGGTGTATACCGCTGATACGAACTTAGTAACCCAGTAATATCTGTTTAACGAACTAGACAAACACCAAAAAATCAGTATAATAAAAGCTATGGCAGATATAAATCTCGGACATTTAATTTCGAAATTCGTAAATTATCAGGCGCTTAACTCTCAAAGGCAAGCTCCTCAGTTTCAACCTGCTCAAACATCTTTTACGCCTTCGCCAACTCCGCAACCGCAAGCCTCGGCAACACCAAAACCAACAACCCCAACTCCACAAATGGGTAATATGGGCGGAAGTGATCAATCTGCTTACGTAAAAGATATGATGAAATTACCGAAAAATATGAATGAACTTTTTTATATGCTACAACGCAATATTTCTCTTGCTCAGTTTAACCAAAGATTTGCTAATCATATTAACATGCAAAGAAATGCGATGTCGCAGACTCAAGCTCAAATTCTGGCACAGCTACAAGGCTTATCACTCACAGAAGCTCAAAATATGCTCTTAACCGGGAACAAGGCTGTGCTAAACCAATTACAAAGTACTTTGCGTAATCTTACGTTGTCGTCAAATGGTTTAATAAATCTTTCTCAAGTAGCGCAAATGATTGAAACAAACGGGAAAGACGCTATTGCAAAACTTATTACAACTATGGCGAATTCTGCAAAACTTGGTATTACTGATTTAACTCAGCTTAAAGATACTGCAAAGCTAATAAATGCAAGCATTGCTGCTGCTTCTCAAAACGATTCTGCTCAAACGATGAAGCTTTTAATGCTTTTATATCTTCCGTGGCTTCCGCTTCAAGAAGGTGTTGGATTTGATTTGGAAATTGAGGCCGGTGAAAAATCTGACGGCTCTGACAGTATTTTAACAATAACAATTACAACATTGAATTATGGAAATGTGACAGCAACACTGATTTTGGAAAGTTCAAATTCTGTTCATGTAAATATTGAATGTGTAAAAGATTTTCCTAAAGACGAGCTTATGCTTCGGATAGAAGGTGATGAAAAACATTATTCTATGGAATCAGTAGTGTCTTTCGAAACTAGTACGCAGACAACTGTAAACGAAAAACAAGAAAAACCACAGGCAAAAATAAATATGGGTAACACAAACGAAATTAATCCATACTTATTGCTAATGGCGCACACTATAATAAGACATGTTATTGAAATTGACAAAAATACCTCAAACGGAATACAATCTCATGTAGATTAAAATTTTTGAATTTGGAAAGGGAAAAATATGAAATTTGTACACACAATGATAAGAGTAAAAGACCTTGATGAGTCTATGAAATTTTATAAAGAACTTCTTGAAATGAACCAAACCGGTGAAGTTGAACTTGATGATTGCACGTTATATTATTTGAGTGATGAGGATGGTCAAACTCAAATAGAAATGACTTATAACAAAGAAACACCAAAAGAAGGTTATACAAATGGCAATGCCTTCGGACACTTTGCTTTTGAACTTGATAAAATGAGTGATTTTACGGAAAAAATGAACAAACTAGGTTACAAATATCTTTATGAACCTTTCTTTATGCCTCAAGTAAATATGTATATTGCATTTTTGAATGATCCGAACGGAAATGAAATCGAAATTATGGCAAAACAAGCATAAGAAATTTTATGTGGTATTATTAGACAAAAGAATAGAAGGGAAGTTTTATGTACTATCAAGGATTAATTAATACATTTAGAGAATATTTGCCGGTATCAGAAAAAACTCCGGTTGTGACTCTCAATGAAGGAAATACACCTTTAATAAAAGCAGATAATTTGGCTAAAAAAATTGGTATTGATGCTGAAATTTATTTGAAATATGAAGGTTGCAACCCGACCGGAAGTTTTAAAGATCGTGGAATGACAATGGCTGTTTCGAAAGCTAAAGAGGCAGGTTCAGGTGCAATAATTTGTGCTTCAACAGGTAATACATCCGCATCTGCAGCTGCTTACGGGGCAAGGGCTGGCATGAAAACTTTTGTTTTAATCCCTGATGGTTATATCGCACTAGGTAAACTTTCTCAAGCAATGATGTATGGCGCAAAAATTATCGCAATTAAAGGAAACTTTGACGAAGCACTTGAAATGGTTCGCAAAATCTCCGATAATTACCCAATTACGCTTGTAAACTCAGTTAATCCATACAGAATTGAAGGACAAAAAACAGGTGCTTTTGAAATCTGTAATGCACTTGGGCAAGCTCCCGATTATCATTTTATCCCTGTTGGAAACGCAGGTAATATTACAGCATACTGGAAAGGCTATACAGAATGGCATAAGGCAGGGAAAATTTCTAACTTGCCTAAAATGATGGGCTTTGAAGCGGAAGGAGCTGCTGCAATTGTAAAAGGAGAAAGAATTTATAAACCGGAAACACTTGCGACTGCAATCCGTATTGGTAATCCGGCAAGCTGGCAAAAAGCTGAGAATGCTCGTGATGAAAGCAATGGTATGATTAATTTTGTAACCGATGAAGAAATTGTAAAAGCATACAAACTAATTGCTTCAACAGAAGGAGTATTTGCAGAACCTGCAAGTGCAGCATCAGTTGCTGGTTTAATCAAGGTTAAAGATCAAGTAAAAGCCGGCTCAAAAATCGTTTGTATTTTAACAGGAAACGGACTAAAAGATCCTGATAATGCAATTAAATACTCAAACACAGATGTTAAAAAGACTGAAGTCGATATGACCGAAATCTTGAAAGCAATGGATGTATAGACAGTTATAAGAGATTAATAAAATATATGTGAGGCTATGTTTGCAGGTATTGTCAGGCATAGCCTGACCTACTCACGTTTCTAATCTACTCTTTATCAAGCACTTTAATCAAATGCCAGCCGAATTGAGTATAAACAGGGTTAGAAACCTGACCGATAGGAGTTGCAAATGCAGCTTTTTCAAATTCTTTTACCATCTGTCCATGCCCAAAATAGCCCAAATCTCCACCATTTCTACCTGATGGACAAAGTGAATATGCTCTCGCATAAGCTTCAAAGTTTCCACCGTTATCAATTTCTCTTTTAATCTGTTGAGCTTCTGATGCTGTTTTTACAAGAATATGTTCTGCATGAACCTGTGTATATTCAGTAGCAGAAACCACACCGGTCAACAAAAATACCATTACTAATAATTTGCATAAATTTTTAATCATAATTTAATCCTACTTTATTTTTACATTCTATTCTATTGTACAGCAGACCTAACCTGATTTCGTCCAGCACCTTTTGCTTCGTAGAGTGCTTTATCTGCAACTTCAAACATGTTCCAAGCGTTATCACAATTTATATTTGAGCTTACGCCAATGCTTACAGTAACTTTTATATTTTCGCCGTTGAAAGAGAATTTTGTGTTTTCAATTAACTTTCTCAATCTTTCCAAAGGTACTTTTGCGTTCTCATCCGGAGTTTCGGTTAAGATTACGGCAAATTCTTCTCCTCCGTATCTAAATACGAAATCTGTTTGTCTGAAATTATTCACCATGTTGTAGGCAACTTCTTTAAGCACATAATCACCGCAAAGATGTCCGTACGTGTCATTGATTTTTTTAAAGAAATCAATATCAATAATTGCAACACTTAGCGGACTTCCGTAACGTTTTGAACGAGCGAATTCTCTTTCAAAATTGTTCTCAAAATGTCTACGATTGTATAATCGTGTCAGCGCATCTATTTCGGACAAGTGTTTTGTCTGTGTGTACATAAAATTAATTTTTTTGATAACGTCCATCTTGTTATCGTCTGGGATATCAAAGCTTTTTATAATATCCTGTATATTCTCCTGAATTTTATCCAAAACATCAGAAGGAATTTCAAAATCCATGTTTATTATATCTGTATTTTCCATAACCAAAAATATCATAGCAAAAATATTGTGCGTTATCCATTTTTTTGTTAAAATTAATGAGAATTATGAAATTAACAGCTGAAGAGATGCTTAACAAATTTTCAAAAAATACTACGCACCCGATAGAAGTGCGAAGGATTGCGCTGATGCTTTTTGAAGAAGCATCTAAAAAACTTTTTGAAATGACGAGTGAAGAGCGTGAATACTTAAAAGCTTCTGCACTTTTACATGATATTGGGTATTCTGTAGAAGCTAAAGGACATAATAAGCATTCTATGCGGATTATTGTTGAAAATGGTCTTGATGGTTTTAATTTAACCGAAACTAAAATAATTGGCTGTATTGCAAGATATCACAGGGGAAGTTTGCCAGATAAAAATGAACACGAAATTTATAATACTCTAGAAAAAAGCGAGCGGAAAATTGTAAAACGTTTAGGTGGAATTTTAAGACTTGCAGATGGCTTGGATAAAGATCATAAAAAACTTATCAATGATATTAAAATTGATTATGACTATAAAAACAGCATTGCAAAAATTTTATTGATTACTGATAAGCATACGCCAAATATTTCTGTTGCAATAAGAAAAAGGGATTTGTTTGAAATCGGATTTAAATGCCAAAGCGTTATTTTGTTAAATTATTAAATATAAAAATCAAAAG
>USOK01000045.1 GCA_900556295.1 uncultured bacterium
CATCGTCTTTTAAGGTTTGAGTCATTTAAGAAGATAGAGAAGATTTTAAGTTTAAATTTACTAAACTTTTTTATCTCGCCCCTTGAGGGAGAGAAGAAATTTCTTAGCGAGTTATGTGAGCTTAGAAATTTCAGAGAGGGGGATAATTTAAAGTATAGTTGTCCTGTTCAACACGAAACAGTTATTGAACCCTCTCCCGCATTCGTAATGCTCACTAAAGTTCGCAAACGACTGCTCCCTCTCACAAAGAGAGAGGGTAGTGACTCCGTAATCATTAGTAACTTTTTTGATACGAACCATTCACAACTCACTACTCACAATTCATTAATTCCCGATATGGTCTTTTCACGTTTCACGTCTCACTTTTCACACAAGCGCACCGCATTCACTCTTGCAGAAGTACTCATAACTCTCGGCATTATCGGAATTGTTGCGGCACTGACTATTCCAACACTTACAGCAAATATCAGAAGAGCTGAGTTGAAGAACAGATTTAAGAAAACAGATTCAATTGTCACACAAGCAATTCAAAAAACTGTCCAAGAACTTGGTTATAACAAATTTGACGATTTAGATATTCCGATAACTACACCAGACTCTGAAATTCAAAATATTTACGATAACTACAATTCAATCTTTTTATCTCAATTTAAAATCGTAAAAACAATCAAACCTTGTTATACTAGAGGAGTTCCCAGACTTAAAGGTTATTTTTTAGAAAATGACAGCTACAGACAATATGGGTGGCAATATGGAGGCTCAAACGAATCTATTGCCTATATCCTAGCTGACGGCTCTTCAATATCGCAACTCACATATTTAAAAGGTACAACAGATGTAATGCCGTCAATTACAATAGACACAAACGGACCTTTTAAAGGACCAAATGCATACGGTTACGACTTATTCTTCATAAAATCAGAACGCAACGAAAGACGCACCAGCGGAATGCTGTGCGATCCGTTCATCCAAAACACAGCTCATCTTTCGGGCTGTTACTGGTACGCTCGAAAAGACACCAGCGCATTGAATAATTTAGATTACTGGGAAGTTCTTTATCATAAGCAGGACTATTGGAAAAAATTACGAAATGAATAATATAAAAAAAGTCGGAAAAATTCCCGACTTTTTTACTTTTTTATTTTGTGTTCATTAGACTTACGCTTTTGGAGCAGCGTTAGCAATAATGTCCATTTCATCTAATGATGCATAAACTGCGTGGCAACCGCAATCTACATATAAGATTTGACCTGTTGTTCCTGTTGACAAATCAGATGCTAAATATAAACCAGCTTTACCAACATCTTCCAATGCAACGTTTCTGCCAAGAGGAGCTTTTGCAATAGCTGCTTTAAGCATTTTATCAAAACCTGAAATACCTTTAGCAGCAAGTGTTTTAACAGCACCAGCAGAAATACAGTTAACTCTAACACCTTTTTTACCAAGGTCTGCTGCCAAGTATCTCATTGAAGATTCAAGAGCTGCTTTAGCAACACCCATTACGTTATAGTTTGCAACAACGTATTCAGAACCCAAGTATGTAAGAGCGAAGATTGAACCACCCTCATTCATAATAGGTTCAGCGTGGTGACACAATGAAACTAGAGAATAAGCACTTACACCAAGAGCTAAATCCCAACCTGCACGAGATGTATCAATAAATCTACCTTGCAAATCTTCCTTAGCAGCAAATGCAACAGCATGAACTACAAAATCTAATTTTCCGTAAACTCTTTCACATTCTTTAAATACAGCTGCAACTTCGTCATCTTTAGTAACGTCACAACTCATAATAATTTTAGCGCCCATATCTTCTGCGATAGGTCTAACACGTTTTTCCATAGCTTCACCAGCATAAGTAAATGCAATATCTGCACCTGCATCGTGAAGTTGTTTTGCAATAGCGTAAGCAATCCCGTGAGTATTAGAAACTCCGAAAATTACACCTTTTTTACCTTCCATTAGTTTCATAAGTTATATCTCCCTCTTTTAACTAACTAAAATACGTGTCTATCGTAGCACGAACAGAAAAAAATGGCAATAACAGAAGTGAGAGGTGAAAGGTGAGAAGTCCATTTAGTTCGCTTCGCTCAAAAATAACTTTGGTGCGATAGCACATGTATTGGTCTTTTCACTTTTCACTTCTCACTTCTCACTTCTCACTTTTCACTCCTTTCGAAATTATTAACATTTGTAACAACATGCAAACATGTTGAAATCAGGGAGTTTCGGAAGTTTTTATATATTTAAGAGAGTACAAAAAAGAGAGCTAACTATGGGCGTTTCAAACGTAAACAATTTGAATAAGATTGATCTGACCAAGCTTGGGCTTTTAGGCAAAACTAGAAGCACACAGTCAAACAAGCCTGCTTATATGCAAATGACTGGATCAATCTTCAACGCTCCTCAAGTAAAAAACAACTCATCAACAACACCAAACCTTAGCGTACTTAATACAACTAGAAGTTTAAACGAACTAAAAACAACTAGCACAAAAACTACTTCATCAGAAGAAAAAACTGAAAGCAAAAAAGAAAATGAAGAAGGTAATGTTGATCAAGGCAGTGTAAAAGACCTTGGCAACCAAGCTAAAAAAGGAACTTCTGAAGCTAAAAAATACACAGCTGAAGAAAAACAAGTTGCGTCAAAAGCAAAAACTTTAAACAAAAATATTAAACAAGAAGATAAAAAATTCCAAGCACAATTAAAACAACAACAAGCAGAGTTAAAAAAAGACAACGCTAAACTTGAAAAATTAGCACAAGAAACAGATGAAGCTCAATTGCAAATCGACAATGCTCAAAACGAATTGGATGGCTTGCTTGCATCTTCTACTTTTTCTATCAATGGTTTCAATGGCACTCAAGGCGGTCAATCTACTTCTGGTTCTTCTAATCAAGACAGAATTAACGAACTTCAAAAATTAATCGGCTCAAAAACAACTCTTGTTCAAAGCAATGGTAAACAAATCTACTCATTGCGCAGAAGTTCTTCAAGAACTCTTTCTAGAATGAATAGAACAAACGCAAACTACATCAAAACTCACAAACACAATGCTAAAGCTATTAAACAAAACCAAAACGAAACAAGTGGAGTTATAAAAACTGCAACAACAATCGAACAATACAGCGCATTAGCAGAACAAGGCGGTAAAGCTCTTGACTTACTTGGTCAAGGTTTGGTTGCAGCAGGTCAAGCATTAGCTTCTACTCCTTGGGGACAAGGTATTGGTGCAGCTATGATTGCAACCGGAACTGTAATGTCAAAAATCGGTACTGTTGCAGAAATGCTTGGTCAATACGGACAAGCTGCTGCAAACATTACTAAAACAGCAGCATACGCAGCAGAAGGCAACCTAATGGGAGCAATGACAAGCGCAGCAGCAGCAATGCAATCAGGTGCAGCAGCAACTAAATCAACCAAGAACTTGAAAAACACATTCGGAGAAATCGACCAAAGAGCTCAAGAAGCTACTAAAAAAGCGGCAGCTAACGCAACTGCGAAAGAAACTGTTAAAGGAATGTCAGAAGATCAACTTGGCGGAATGAGCAAAAAAGATGCTAAAAAAGCTCTTAGCAAGGAACTCCAAGCAACATCTTTCGGCGAAAACGACGCTAACGTTACCGGCAAATGGTCTAAAAAGCAACTTGAACAATACAAATCTCAAATGACAGCCAGCACTGCTAATGGCGGAACTGTTGCTACAGACGGACTTGCAACTGTAAAAGACAAATACCAAGAAAACGTAAAAGCTCAATTGAAAAAGACAGGTCTTGATTCTAAATATGCTGTTGGCGATAACGGCAAAATTGTTGATGTTAATACAAGAGACGAAGTTTCTATTGACACTCTAAAAGCTCAAGGACTAAAAGGCGATGCTAAACAAATTAAAGCAGCATTGAAAAAAGGAAATCAAACAACAAAAACATCTTTTAGCAACAAAGCAGCTAAAGCAATGAAATCTTCTAAAAACTTCAACTTCCAAGATGTGGCAGGAGTTCTAACAACAGTTGCACTATTGGGCGCACAAAACAACTCAACAACAACTCACAAAAACCATAACGGCGCATACAGAACAGCAGGACTTGAAAGCGACCCAAGATATCTAAAAATAAGAAATTCTCACAGGGTAAGACAATATCGTTCTTCAGCACTTGCATAAAAAAGAAGCTAATCAAATTTGAAAAGCTTCTTTTTTATTATTTATATAAGCAATTTTACTTTACATAAGATATATCGTTTGTGTTGTTTCTCATTGCGGCTTGTTCTTCTAGCAACAAGTTCATATAAAGAAGTTTATTTGCTGTCATCTGATCAAGGTTTACAAACTCAGCTCCGGCACGTCTGTCTGATGCTGAAACAATTTTAACATCCGCATTAATATTCAGATTACCGTAAGAGATATTTACAGGAACAACATCACCAACTCTCAAATCATTGTGGTGAGTTACGGCAATACCACCTCTTGAAATATCAAGTAATGAATCTATTTGAGTGTTTTCTGCCAATTGAACAGGGTTTCTGTTGTCTTGCGCCGGGAATCTCATGAATTGACGTTTGTCAATTGAGTTCACATTGTACTCTACAACACGTTGTTTGTATAAATTCTTACCATAATCAGTTCTTCTGTTTATAGGATCAGGCGTAGGATCTGGATCTGGGTCGGTATCCGTGTCTGTGTCTGTGTCAGTATCTACGTCATTGTCCGTATCGGTATCCATATCCGTATCAGTATCAGTGTCTGAGTCAAGATCTGTATCTGTATCAGTATCTACATCACTATCTGAATCATTATCCGTATCAATATCCGTATCTGTGTCTGTATCTGTATCACTGTCCAAATCAGTATCTGTGTCCGTGTCATTATCAGTATCAGAATCTGTATCAATATCTGTATCCGTATCAGTATCTGTGTCTACATCGGTATCAGTATCGGTATCCATATCCGTATCAGTGTCTGTGTCTGTGTCTACATCGGTATCTGTATCGGTATCAACATCCGTATCAATATCTGTGTCTGTGTCGGTATCTGTATCACTGTCTAAATCCGTGTCTGTATCCGTATCACTATCGGTATCAACATCGGTATCTGTATCAGTATCTGTGTCAACGTCAGTATCTGTATCTGTGTCAATATCGGTATCTGTGTCAGTATCCGTATCAATGTCCGTATCTGTGTCTGTATCGATATCTGTATCTGTATCATTATCGGTATCAATGTCAGTATCCGTGTCTGTATCGGTGTCAATATCTGTATCAGTATCAGTATCTGTATCAGTATCAGTATCTGTATCAGTGTCTAGCGGATAATCAGGTTCATCATCCTTTGGAACTACAAGGTTATCATCATCTTCCTCTGTTCCTTTTTTATTAGGGTCTTTTGCTCCATCATAATTTGGATCATCACCTTGAGAACTTCCGCCATAATAATAGTTTCTATCTTTAGGATCTTGACCGATTGCAGTCACATCATCCGGTCTAACTGCTTTTGTTCTGATAGAAACCGGTTTTGTAGGATCTATTCCATTTTGCAAAGGATTTGTTGTATTATCATTTGTCAAAGTAGACTTACCATCCGGTCTGTGTTTACCCATATTGAAATAGTAACCACCCGCATAAGCATTATCAGCTACCATTGTCAAATCTTGTTCACCACTCGGTCTGCCTTCGCCTTTTCCATAGAATTTACCATTTTTAACTACAATTGTTGAATCAGCAGCGTGTTCATATTGAGGAGCCTCGTTTGGATCTTTATAGCTTCCTAAATCTAATGCTGTAAGTTTTGCTTTTTCAAGTTTAACACCATTTGGACCGTAGTAATCTTGAGGATATGTAGGAACTTCGCCCAAATGTTCAATATACATATTTTTACCACGAGTTGTAATATTTACGTTCTTCGCAGTAGTTTCTCTAACATAAACATCGCCAGAAAATTCAGCGTTTACATTACCTGTTCTTGAAATAATCGCACATGCATTTGTATCAAGTTTTGTGCCATCCTCTTTATCAAGTCCTTTTACATTAATATCTTTAATTGCGAGGATATCAATACCTTCTTTAGGTTTATTAATATCTGTAACAACATGCGGTTTTGTTGCATCATCGCCATAAAAAATATTTTCAACACCGTTTTGTCTAAATGTCAAAGCTTTATCTTTTGAACCGATATTTCCGCTTGAAATCATTGAAATACCAGTTCCTTCAACATTAGGATTTTTTGCGTTTGTAGAAGCATTCAAAATATCATAAGCCTTTGCTCCCTTAACAGAGCTATCAGCCAACAAAATAACTCTTCCATCAGCCTTAATTTGGTCAACATTCATATTGTTGTCCAAACTTGCCATATTTACCAAAGACTTGTTTGAACCTTGAGTGCTTATTGCTTTAATTTTTCCATCAACATTCACATTAACTGATTTTGTTAAATCTCTTCCATTTGGGCCAATTCCTGTACAAACACCGCCGTCGCAAGGGCCAACCTCTTTGCCGACTGCACCGTTTTTAACATCGATATTTAGATCTTTTGAAGCCTTAATCAATGTTTCTTTCGTGCCAAAGTTGTAAAGGTTTCCGTTATTTATTTGAATATTTACGTTATCTGAAGAAGTTAAGTTGTTTTTGCCGGTGTAATCACCAAGAACAACATTTGAATTTTTGTTATTTATATTAATTCCATTGGCAATAACATGACCTTTTACGTTAATACCGTCTTTCCCAGAGTTTGTAATATTTGCACTATGGGTAGAGTTTTTAACCAAACCGCCATTTGCAATGTTTACACCATTATCACCTGTATTTGTAACAATAAGCTCGCCACCGTTGTTGCTCAACAATCCAGTTGAAGCTATCAAAACCCCTGAACCAGTGTTATCAACCAACAATTTACCGCCTTGGTTAACAACAGAACCTGAAACATTTACTGCTCCATTTTTGTTCAGCAAAAGTGTATCGCCATTTTTATTCAAAGATTTACCGGAAACATCAATACCTTTAGAACCAAGATTAGTAACTTCTACACTGCCTGTACCAAAATTTTTCATTGTTCCGGCAATCTCAGTACCACCCTTTGCTCCATATGTCCTGATTGAAATACTTCCATTATCATTTGCAAAAGCATTTGCATTCAAATTATCTGTATTAACAAGCTTATTGAACAAAGCTTCAGCTTGCATATTTGAAAGAATTTTTGTCGCATCTTTTACACCAGACATAACAAGTGCATTTTGAGAAACATTTACATCTGCCGCATTGATATCAACAAAATTACGAGCCAAAACTTTACCATCAATGTTTACAGAACCTGTTCCTTCTCCTAATCTTGATTTGTAATCAGCAATTAAAGAAGGTCTTTTCAAATCACTTTTATATTTTTCATAACTTTCACTATCAGGAGTCATGACTGACAAAGAACCAACATTCAAAACCCCGCTCGAACCGACAACCATACCCTTTGGAGAAATAAATACAGCATGCCCGTTATTAAAAGCACCGTTCTTATTTATCGCATTTACAATACCTTGAATATTGATTTGGTTATCAACCATGTTCACAAATGTATCCAAATCCTGTCCCTGCAAGTGGAATATGAGATTTGCAATATCTCCCTGACTCAAATCAAAGTCTTGATACTTTCTAAAACCAATATTCCCCGCTGGATTTTTCGCTGTTGGAGTAATATCATAAACCCCATTATTTCCGGTTACTCCAGAAATATTAGTAGCTAAAACTTGTAAACAGAAAGATTGTTGTAAGAAGAAACAAAATGTTAATGCCGAAGCAACAGCTTTTCTTTTACCGGCTCTTATATTAATCATGCTTTTCCTTTCAAATATTTTCCCTAATCTATAATTATTCTTATATATAAAATTCGACTAGCAGTACAATGTTACCAAGAGAATAGTTTGTTTTCCATTTTTTATTACAATTTCTTAATAAATTTGCATGCAAATCTACTTTTTCTCAAGTATTAAAATCCGAGAAAAAATTTTCTTGCTAGATTGTTAATAAATATTAACAGAACTAAATTTCAGGGCGTTTTAAAACTGTATTTGTTAATGCGAAATAACAAGCATAGAATATGAACATCAAGCCCAACATTTCAACCAATGCAGGCAAGTGAACAAATTTTTCAAACACATAATACAATACAGCAAAAGGCACAAAAGATATTGACATCCTTGTAAAGATTAATTTTGGGAAAATCAATCTTAAACCAGGAAGAACAATAATTATACTCAATAAGAAATATAAAAAGTTTGCACCCAATGTTGCAATACCAACTCCGATTAAGCCTAATTTTGGAATTAGTAATATATTTAAAACAATATTGGCAACACCTGATGCCAACTTAATAATAAAATCAAAATAAGTTTTGTTTGCAAGGTGATATTGAAGAGTTGTGTAATCAGTCAATGCCATAAAGAAAGTTCCAAATGCAAAATAAGGAATTAACTTAAACGCAATCAAAAATTTGTCGTTAGATGACATCATCTGAACATAATCCGTTGCATAAAGAGAAATTACAATAATAATCGGCAACGCAATCATCACATAATACCCTGTAAACCTTGAAATTAATGGTCTTACATCTATTTTTTCTTCATACATATTTATAATTCTTGGAATGGCTGCAACAGTAATTATTGAAAAAATTGTCATCAATAATGGCAATGTAAGCCCGTAAGCAACACCAACAATTCCAACTTGTGAAAAGCCATGGATACTATTCATAATAAATTTATTACTTTGGTTAATAATCCATGCACTTAAAGAAGTAGCCGCAATAGGAATACCATAAGTCATAATAGGCAACACTGATTTCCATTCAATTTTCTGGAACTTGAACCAAGACAATATATTGCTTTGATAAATCAACAATAAATCAATTAACGAAATTGAAACACCCATACCTAAAAGCAATGCAACTGCTCCAAGGTGGAAGAATTTAACAAAGAATATCGATAACAAAATTGTCAAAAACTGATTTATAATCGTTGAAAAAGTGAAAGAAACAGCTTTCAACTGTGCCCTCAACAACTGGAACAACAATGCTCTAATGGCTACTGGAATAATCAAAACTAAAATAGCTAAGAAATATTTTACCGGAATATGAAAAAAAGAATAGAAATTATGCCTAAATATAAATGCAAGTACAAACATTAAAAACAAATTTGTAGTAAGCATTGTAACAAGAGTTGTCAAATATTTTGGCATATCTTGCGACATCTGATGGTGTTTGAAAAACCTTAAACCAGAAAGACCAACCCAATCAGAAAAAATAATACACAAAAAAGACAAAACAAGAAACAGCATAGCATGACAAATCCGATAAAAGAACTGAAGAATATCTTCATACAGATAGGCAGGATGTTCAGAGTGAAGAAAAACGAGGTGATACCTTCTCTCTCGGCTCTCGCCGTTTACATCATCCTCAACGCCCTGATAATAATGCGCTACTACGACTCGTTCTCCAAAGTGCACGTGGCGTTCTGGAAAAACTTCATCAAGAAGTTCAGC
>USOK01000046.1 GCA_900556295.1 uncultured bacterium
TTGGGTGCTTTAATATATTCTTGCCCAGCAACTAATGGAAGTCCGAAAGCAACACCCATACCAATTTCAGGTAAGATGTTTGAGCTTGAACTCGCTTGTTGTTCTATTGGAGTTGTATCGTTGCCATTAAGCCAATTTACAAGCAGTAAATTATTGCTTCTGATGGCATTTACATCTGTCATCTCGAATTTCCCTTTAATAATTCCCCGTATACTATATATAAAAATTTTGGTATCGAAAAATTGCCTTTTTGTAACAAAATGTTAATAACTAATCGATATTGAATATATATCGATTAGTTATTTAACCCATAAGATTTAATCTGTTCATTCCGCTTGCCATTGACATAAAGTCTTGGTCCATTGGAGATGTAAGTCCTCCGCCATACAATTGTTGACGCATTATCATTAATTGCTGAGGAGACATTGTTGTTGGAGGTATATTTACTTTAGGAGTTGCACCTGCTTGAGCAACTAAATTTGTCGGCATTTGTTCTGATTGCGACGTCATTTGTTGTTGCATTTGCTGAGGTTGGAGCATAGCCTGTTGCTGTTCTTCAGCTTCAGCTTTCTGTTCAGAATGAGATTTTCCAACTACTTTGCTTACAAGCCAATCACCCACAAAACTACCAATTAATCCGCCGACTATCGGAATAGGTATTAATGCTTGACCAATTGCAAAACCGCCCATTTGACCGACTAGTCTTGCGGATGTTTTGCCTGTTTCAACAAGACCGCCTATCAAACCTTTATCTTTAAATGCAGAAAATAAATTTGGTAACTCAAAAGCTAAAATGAGTCCGGCACCAATGAATGGCATACGTTTCCAAAGTTGGCTACCCACTCCTTTTGTTTTTGTCCAAAAAGAACCGCTGCCTTTACAAACGTTTGAAATATCTGATGGTAAGGTTTTTGCTGATTCACCTAAGTTTTTCCAAAACGGAGTGTTTTTAGTTACATCGTTAGCTTTTACAAACGCATCACCAATTTGCTTATGTAAATTTGAAAACCCTTTAACTTTCCTAGATTGTTCTAGAGTTTTTGTTGCTGTTTCCTGGAAAACAGGGTCAAATATTAATCGCCCACCGGCTTTTAAGATCCCAGTAATGCCTGCCATTTTTCTAACCTACCTAATTTAAATAACCTACCTTACTTATATAAAGTTTTTTGTGTTCTTAAAATTGACTTATTTTATAGAAACATTAAGATATGTTAACCAAAACATTGGTTTACAAACTCTTGAAAAAGTTATATAATCAACTCATTACAAAGAAAGACGAGGGATAATGAGACGTATTACTTTGATTAACGGAGATGGTATTGGCCCTGAAATATCTGATTCAGTCGTAAAAATAATTGAATCAGCAGGGTTAAAAGTTGATTGGGATTTGCAAACGGCAGGTGCAGATGTTATTGATGAAGAGGGAACTCCTTTGCCTGAACGCGTTTTAAACTCAATTAAAAAAAATAAAGTAGCATTGAAGGCTCCTGTTACAACCCCTATTGGGAAAGGTTTTCGGTCAGTAAATGTTCAACTAAGAAAAGAATTGGATTTGTATACGAATTTGCGCCCATGTAAAAATTTGCCAAATATAAAGACAAAATTTAAAAATGTTGATATTGTGGTTGTTAGAGAAAATACAGAGGATTTATATGCGGGTATTGAGCGTCAAGTAGATAATGATACTGCAGAAAGTATAAAAATTATTACACGTAAAGCTTCAATGAGAATCTGTAAATTCGCTTTTGATTATGCTGTTAAAAATAGTCGTAAAGAGGTTTGTGTTGTTACAAAAGCCAATATTATGAAGCTTTCTGACGGTTTATTTTTAGAATGCTTTAGGGATGTAGCAAACGATTATCCAAGTATTAAAACTAGAGAAATTTTGGTTGATAATCTTTGTATGCAATTAGTACAAAAACCAGAACAATTTGATGTTTTGGTTTTACCTAACTTGTATGGTGATATTGTTTCTGACTTGTGTGCAGGTTTAATTGGTGGGCTTGGAGTTGCACAAGGTGCTAATATTGGTGTGGATTATGCTGTATTTGAACCAGTTCATGGTTCTGCTCCTGATATTAAAGGACAAAATAAAGCTAATCCAACAGCGCTGTTATTATCTGCTATCGAAATGCTTAAATATATCGGCGAAAATATGTATGCTGAAAAAATCGAAAAAGCTTTGTTCAAAACTCTTGAACAAGGTAAATGTACTATAGATTTAGGTGGAACGCTTTCTACTACTGAATTTACGGATGCAGTTATCGGAAATTTATAACATTAAAGAGTCGGAGAAGTACAAAAAACATCTACGACTCTTTTATAGTAATATGTGTTTAAATATTTATATCAATGGTGTTACTTCCGAATTTTTTAGCTTCGGCGTCAACTATTTCTGCCATACGTTCTTTAGGAATACTGAAATGTTTTGGATTTTCAGAATCTATAGCTTTAACAAAACTAGCAGCAGTTTCTGCTAAATTTGAATATTTTGTAACTAATAAGTTTCTTGCTTCGTTAAAGTTTCTGCGTCTGCTTGCAGTGTCACCTACTTCTCTTTTTACAATTGAAGCACAAGTTTTGTCGACTGATTCTGTATTGTGAGCATAGCAAGCTGTCATTATAGACATTACGTCGCCAAATGGATATTTCGCACTAAAAGAAGTATTTTGGACTCTTGATTGAGTAATGGAATTGTTGATTGAATTGATTTGCATATAATTTCCTTTTATCTTGCTAGTGTAAAACGTAAAAATATTTAATTTTGTTATTTTTAGAAAACTATTTACATTTCTTAACTATTTTACCAATATTTTAAATTCTATTTTGTCTCTGTTGGGTAAAATTTCGATTTCTTTCCCTCGAAAAAACAATCCGCAGTAATTAAAAACTTGCGCCAAGCGTTTATCTTTATACTTAATTATTTCAAAACCATTTATTGAAAGCGGGCTGTCAATGATTAGGTTTTTCCCGTCAATATCAGTTGTTTGAAAGTATTTAAAATCGATTTGAGCATTATCAAAATTCCAACTGTTTTCATTTACATAATCGACTTTGCCAATAACTGGTGTCCCTTTTTTTATGTAAATCTTCCCGTTTTTGTAGAAGTCTTTTGCTGTCGTAAATTTTATGTAATCACCAAGTTCTATTTCATCATAACAAGTTGAAATAGTTTGTGCAGGATTTATAAATAATTCATTTTCACTACAAAAGGCGTTTGTTCCAACAAGCAAAATTACAGATATAATAAGTAGTCTTTTTAGCATTATAGCGAACTCTCTATGTTAACTTTGCGTCTTTTTTGTTGTTTTTGTTGAAATTCTTGAATTTCTTTAGACATCGTTAATTCAAAGTTTTTATAAGAAGCAGTTTGAGTTAATGGTGAGTTAAGGTATTTAGGATATTTTACATAAATATATTTGTACATAGCAAGCAGACGTTTTGATCCTTTGGGGTGTGTTGCAAAAAATCCCCAGTCAAGAACCGGTTCTGCAAATATTTTGTTGCTGATGGTTATAGCACCAATTGGATCATAACCGGCTTTTACCATATAATCAATGCCGTTTAAGTCTGCTTTGTATTCATATTTTTTTGAATTCGCTGTCATTGCAATATATTTCATTGTTCCGCCATAGGCTTCAATAGTATGGGCTATTTCGTGTGATAAGACGAATGCAAGCTCAGAATCATTATCCATATATAAAAATAATGGTGTATATATATTAATTGTTTTGTAGTAAATGTTAGAATATGCATTTAAGGTCTTTTTGTCATTGATGACAAAAATGGGTGCACGTTTTGTAATTTTGTTATCAATCATAATCTTCTGCCCAACTGTAAGAACTTTTTCTTCATCAATCCCCTTTTTCTTCCAGTAATTATCGAGATTAACTCCTTTTAGCAAATAAACATCCTCTGCAAATGAGCATGTGCCAATCAATAATACCCCCAAAATAATTAAAAACTTTTTCATAATATTTCCTCATATACTCTGCATTTTTTGTATATTAGCATATTTTTTTATACTTGGCAAGAAAGATGTAAAACTTTTATAAGGATATTTTAATTTGAATTTTTCAATGATATAATGTGTCATAGTTACAGATTATTGGAGAGCAAAAATATGTGTGGAATAGTTGGATATGTAGGTAATAAACCTGTTGTAGATATATTAATGGATGGTTTGGAACAGCTTGAATACCGAGGATATGATTCTTCTGGTATTGCAGTAATGTGTCCAGAAGATATAAAAGTTTATAAAGCCATCGGTAAATTAAACAATTTGCGTGACACTTTGAGAGGGCATGAAAAAGAATTTAATACTTCAACAATGGGAATAGGGCACATTAGATGGGCAACTCACGGTGCTCCTACTTTGCTGAATGCTCATCCTCATACTTGTAATTGTGGTCATTTAGTTGTAGTTCACAATGGTATTATTGAAAATTATAAAGAGTTAAGACAAAAACTAGAAGCACAAGGATGTGTATTTAAATCTCAAACGGATACGGAAACTGTCGCTCACCTTGTTGCTAGAAAGTATTCTGAATGCAAAGATTTGACAGAAGCTGTTAGACTTGCTTCTAAAGAAATTGAAGGAGCTTATGCTTTATGTGTAATGCATTTTGACTGTAAAAATAAACTTGTTATTACAAAACGTAATGCACCGCTATTAGTTGGCGTTGGACAAGGTGAATATTTTGCTGCATCTGATGTTCCTGCTATTATTAAGCACACTAATAAAGCTATTTATTTAGAAGATAACCAAATTGCAACATTAACTCCTGACAGCATGAAATTAATTAACATTGATAATGTTGAAATTACTCCAAAAATTGAAGTTTTACCTTGGGAACCTGTTGCGTTAAGCAAAATGGGGTACAAGCACTTTATGCTTAAGGAAATACATGAACAACCAGATGTAATTAGAAATATTTTAGTTGGAAGATTACATGCTCCTGATGAAAATATTGTTCTAAATGAAGTTAAATTGAATAAAGAAACTTTGAAGAATTTGAACAGAATTCAAATTATTGCTTGCGGCACATCTTTGCATGCTGCAATGATTGGTAAATACTTAATTGAAAACTTCTGCGGAATTGCTGTTGATGTAGAGGCGTCAAGCGAATATATTTACAGAAAAACAGTTACAGATGAGCATACATTGGTAATTGGTGTTTCTCAATCAGGGGAAACTGCTGATACTTTAACAGCTATCAAGCAAGCCAAAGCTAAAGGTTCTCATATATTAATTATTACAAACAGACCAGACAGCGCCATGGCAAGAGAGGCTGATAGTTTAATTCCTGTAAATGCTGGTATTGAAGTATCTGTTGCAGCGACAAAATCTTATATCGCTCAATTGATGGCATTTTATTTGTTGTCATTGTACATGGCAGAAATCAAAGGAAGTGTTGAAGAGTCAACTTTAACTTCTTTAAAAGCAGAATTGATGGTTCTTCCTCAAAAAATTGAACAAATTTTAGCTCATAAAGAAGATATACAAAAAGTTGCAAAAGTTTATGCAAATACTAAAGATTTTATTTACATTGCGAGAGGTATAAATTATCCTACAGCATTAGAAGGAGCTTTGAAGCTTAAAGAAATTAGTTATATTAATGCAACTGGCTACCCAGCAGGAGAACTTAAACATGGTCCGATTGCAATGCTGGATGAAACAATGCCTGTTCTATCAATTTTGATGAATGGATCCGTTTATGAAAAATTGCTTTCAAACAGTGAAGAGGCTAAAGCTCGTAATGCAAGAATGATAGCATTAACAAATTCAAAAGATGAAAAATTGGATTATTTATTTGAACATATAATCAGAGTTCCAGATGTTCAAGAGTTGTTCTCTCCAATTATTGCAATGATTCCATTACAGCTAATTGCTTATTATATTGCAGAATTTTTAGGCAAAGATGTTGATCAACCAAGAAATTTGGCCAAATCTGTTACAGTAGAATAGATAAAATCTGAAGTTTATAAATAAAACGCTCTCAAATAAATGAGGGCGTTTTTATATAAAATTTTTCAAATATCTTAACAAATATACTTTTAATATATATAACAATATGTTATAATAAGATGGGATAGTTTAGAAAAGGATGAAAAATGAGCGAATTTCCGTTTGAGCTTGATGATTTTCAAAAAGAAGCTTGTGAATTTATAGACAATGGGGAAAGTGTAGTGGTTTGCGCTCCTACTGGAGCAGGAAAAACTGTTATTGCAGAGCATGCTATAAATAATGCACTAAAAAATGGAACGCGTATTTTTTATACAACTCCGTTAAAAGCTCTTTCAAATCAAAAATATTATGATTTTGGAGAAAAATACGGTTCTGATAAAGTAGGACTGTTAACAGGTGATACTTCTATTAATCGAAATGCTCAAATCGTTATTATGACAACAGAAGTTTTTCGAAATATGCTATATGGAACGAATTTTGGTTCTGTAACAGATAATATGAAAGATGTTAAATACGTTGTTTTGGACGAAGTGCACTATATGAATGATGAACAACGTGGAACTGTTTGGGAAGAAAGCATTATTTATTGTCCGACAAATGTTCAAATTATTGCACTTTCGGCGACAGTTGCAAATGCTCAAGAGCTTACAGATTGGATTAATACTGTTCATTCAAAAACAGAGCTTGTTGATACTGATTTTAGACCTGTCCCTTTAAAATTTTTCTATTTTGACAGTTCTCAACCAGCTAAATTATTACCTCTTTTGACGCCAAGTGGTCAGTTGAATAAAAAAATTAAACCTGAAAAAAAAGTTTTTGGTAGAAAATTGCAGAATAAAAAATCATATGTAAAAGAAATTATCCGCAATTTACAAGAAAACGACATGCTTCCTGCAATTTACTTTACTTTTTCTAGGAAAAAGTGCGATGAACAAATGGAAAAATGTGCATCTTTAGATTTGGTGACTAAAGGAGAGAAGGCACAAATACGTCAGTTTATTGATGAATATATTGCAGAAAACCCTCATTTGTATAACAACAAGCATATTGAATATTTGCTCTGCGGAGTTGCTTCGCATCATGCAGGTCTTTTACCTGCTTGGAAGATTTTGGTTGAAAAATTGTTCCAAAAAGGACTGATAAAGGTTGTTTTTGCAACAGAAACACTTGCTGCGGGGATAAATATGCCAGCTCGTTCTACAGTTATAAGTTCAACCAGCAAAAGGACTGATTCTGGACATAGAATGCTAACTGCGAGTGAGTTCTTACAAATGTCTGGTCGAGCAGGACGTCGAGGGATGGATGAAGTTGGTTACGTTACAATTGTCGGGACACAATTTCAAACACCTGAAGAAGTCGCAGAACTTGTTCTGAGTGATGCTAATCCATTGGAAAGCCGTTTTTCCCCTTCGTATTCAATGGTTTTGAACTTGTTGCAAAGATTTAGTTTAGAAGAAGCAAAAGAGCTTATTTTGAAAAGTTTTGGTTATTTTTCATCAGGTTCTAGACTTCAACCGTTATTGTTTGCTCAGAAACAAATTGAAGGCGAAATAAAATCTCGAGAATTTGTTTGTCCATACAAGTTGAGAGATGAAAATTTAGCAGAGTATGACAAAATTCGTCATATTTATGTTCAAAATAGACAAACTTACAAAAAAATATGCAAACAGGAACGTTCTAAAAATAGACCATTATCAGCTGAAGCCAAGCAATTTGGTCTGGAAACAAAAACAATGTTGGAAAAAATGCATAGTTTTCAGTGTGATACTTGCAAATTATACAAAAAACATTCTAAGAATATTGAGGTGTTAGAACGTTTTTCTGCTCGCTCTCACAAAATTGAAAAAGAAATAGAGCGTCAGCGAGACATTTTCTGGAACAAATTTTTGGCACATAGAAGCGTTTTGATAGATTTTGGTTATTTAAAAGATGATTATCCAACAGAATGTGGTATTACAACTTCTCAAATTCGTTCTGAAAATGAGTTATTTATTGCTCAAATAATCTTTGCAAATATTTTGGATAACCTTACTCCTGCTCAATTAGCTGGTGTTGTTTGCGCAATTACAACTGAAGATTTAAGGGTTGATATACCATATTTGCCGATATCTGAACCTGTTCGAAAAACATTAAATTTAATCAGAAATATTCGTAGAAAAGTTGAAAAAGTTCAAAATAAATACACCGTGGAAGCCCCAATGTATATAAATCCATATTTTTCTTCATTAATTGAATTGTGGGTTGAAGGAGCTGAATGGGAAACAATTATTGAGCAAGTTAATATGGGTGAAGGAGATATTGTTCGCTCATTTAAACGAGTTGTAGATGTGTTACGCCAATTTACAACAATTGATAATGTTCCAGAAAGCTTGGTATTTACCGCAAGAGAGGCTATTGAAAAGATTCAAAGAGAACCTGTCGATATTGATTAGCAAAAATATTTTTTAGCGGTATTATATATATATGAATATATCAGCAATATCATATACTTTATCACGCAAATTTATGCCGGTATTGACCACTGTTGCAATGGCTTTCCCTATTAAGACAGCAAATTCGACTATGCATGTTGCAACGCAAGCTCAAGATAGGTTTGTTTCGTTGCTAAACAAGATAAATCAATCTGATTTAAAAGGGTTGAAAGTTGTGAAAGAGGTTAATTTTAAAGGCGGAGTTGTTCATAAATTTGATTCTGTTTCTGTTGAAAAATTAAAAAAAAGAATTAAAAGACCAGAAAATTTAATAACCTATAAGGCTCCGATTGAAAACGCAAAAAATATATATCTTGAACCTTTTGGAATGTTTTTTGCAGATAGACCTGCTGGACGTAATGTGCGCCCTCACTTAGGTTTGGATATTTTTGTCAGCCCTTATTCCAGAAAACCTGAAAAACCTATTGTAATACAGGCTCCGATAGATGGTGTTGTTATTTCAAGTAAACGAGCTAGAAAAGGAGATAATGTTATCTCAAATGCTTTTACATTACTTGGAGTTGATGGTAGGAGGTATTCATTTGATCACTTGGCTCGTGCGACAGATTACAATGATTCTATTCCGTTCCCTACTGTTGGGAAAATATTGAAAGCTGGTGATAAGGTCGGTTACGTTGGTGCAACCGGAGAGACTTCATTGTGGCATTTACACTTAATCGTTATGACGGACAACCAACTTGTCGCTCAAAAACAAAGTCATTTTTGGACAACACTCGCAGAAAAGACTGGCTATTGTAAGCTTTTAGGGCAAGTTAACCCGCTTGATGCTAAAAAGGCTGGACCTATTGCAAAATTCTTAAATGAATAGAGTGCATAAATAATCTAATAAGTGTAGAATTACCCTTATTTAGATTTGTAAAATCTTTGTGGCATATGGCTTGTAGACTATTGAAAAATATGTTACAATATGTTACAATAGTAGTAGGAAGATCCTGAAAATGGTTTACTAAAAAAGTAAAAACAGGTTTCCGATGAGTGTTAATCCCCACCCCACTCTTTAAACAAAAAGGTA
>USOK01000047.1 GCA_900556295.1 uncultured bacterium
ACTACGATCCGGAGTCTATCAAACAACAGATTACGGAGTCAAATTGCCACGATAGCGGAATGAACAATAACTCGTTAGTAGTTCCCGCAGTCCGCGCAGGACATAATAAAGTTACAATAATAATTTATATTATGTATCAATATTTGTCGCATATACTGCATGAGTTTCGATAAAGTTTCTACGAGGGTCAACTTTATCACCCATCAAAATATCAAACAATTGATCACAAAGCATTGCATCCTCTAGATTTACCTTCAATAATGTTCTTGTTGCAGGATCCATTGTTGTTTCCCAAAGCTGTTGTGGCATCATCTCGCCTAAACCTTTGAAACGCTGAATTTGCAACCCCTTTGAACCTCTGTCATCAATTAATTTTTGAAGCTTATCGAAAGATGTGATTTCATATTGTTCAGTATCTGTTTCCAATATCAAACTTTCTTCTTCCTCAATCAAATAATCTCTGATTACAGGATATGCAGTTTTCAATCTTTTGTATTCAGAACTTTTTACTATGTTTTGGTTGATAATTACGTGCTCTTCTTCATTGAAATTCAATTGAATTGCATATTTTGAATTTTCCGGATTGTACTTCAATGAACATACATAATTTGCAGCCTCTGAAATATTGTAATTCTTAGCGTGATCTTGCAAGTAATGGTTCAAGTATTCAATAATCTTGTTCATTCTTTCCTGATCTTCGAAGCATTCAGGAGTAATTTCTGAACGAACCAAACCCCTCAAAACAACTGCCGGATACAAGTTCAAAATCGGGTTATTGTATGAATTATAGAACGCTGACATGTTTTTAACCAATTCCAAAAGCTCTTCACCTGTTTTTGTTCTTGATTTAGTTTTGTCAGACAAGCTCAAATTCTTGATACCACGTTCTTTCAACATCTTATCAAGTGCGTGTTCATCATACATGTATTCAGATGTTTTGCCTTGTGTAACTTTGAATAGCGGCGGTTGAGCGATATATACATAGCCATTTTCAATCAACGGTCTTGCATACCTAAAGAAGAACGTCAACAACAATGTTCTAATGTGTGCACCATCAACATCGGCATCGGTCATGATGATGATTTTATGATAACGAAGTTTTTCGATATCAACTTCATCAGGGTTTCTGCTAATGTTGATACCAAAAGCTTGAACCATAGACTGAATTTCGTTATTACCATAAATCTTGTCTAATCTTGCTTTTTCTACGTTCAAGATTTTACCTCTCAACGGCAAAATAGCTTGGAACATTCTGTTTCTGCCTTGTTTTGCAGAACCACCGGCTGAATCTCCCTCAACGATGTAGATTTCGCATTTTTCAGGTTCCCTGTTTGAGCAGTCTGCAAGTTTTCCTGGAAGCGTCGAATTTTCAAGAACAGATTTTCTTCTTGTCAATTCTCTTGCTTTTCTTGCAGCTTCACGAGCTCTTTGAGCTTGTAAAGTTTTTTCAATAATAATTTTTGCAATCTTAGGGTTAAATTCTAACCATTCTTGCAACTTATCACGAACAGCATCTTGAGTTGCACTCATAGCTTCTGCGTTACCAAGTTTTTCTTTTGTCTGACCTTCAAATTCAGGGTTAGGAATTTTAACACTTACAATTGCAGTTAAGCCTTCTCTTACATCTTCTCCGGATAGGTTTTGATCAGAATCTTTCAAAATATTGTTTTTTCTTGCGTAATCGTTAAACACACGAGTCAAGGAGTTTCTGAACCCTGTCAAGTGAGTTCCGCCTGAATGAGTATTAATATTGTTTGCAAATGATAAAACGCTTTCGCTATATGCATCAGTATATTGCATAGCAACTTCAATCTGCATACCATCTACAACTTTATCAATATAAATCGGCTTTTCATGCAATACATTTCTGTTTTGATTCAAGAATTCAACATAACTTCCTATACCACCCACGTAGTGATAGATTTCGTTTGTATCTGTTCTCAAATCAGCAAAAATAATTTTTAAACCTTTATTTAAGAATGCCATTTCACGCAATCTGTTAGAAACGACATCAGCATCAATTTCAGTAGTTTCTGTAAAGATTTCAGGATCAGGCCAAAAAGTTGTTTTAGTACCGGTTTTGCTTGTTTCTTTAACTTTTTCAACAGGGGCAACCGGTTCGCCTCTCATATATTCTTGGCGCCATACAAAACCTTGACGAGAAACTTCTACAATATATTTTTCAGAAAGAGCGTTTACAACAGAAGCACCTACGCCGTGTAAACCACCTGACACTTTATAACCACCATCACCAAATTTTCCACCTGCGTGAAGAACTGTGTGAACGATTTCCAGAGCAGACTTGTTAGTCCCAGGCTTAATATCAACCGGAATACCACGCCCATTATCTTCAACAGTAACACTGTTATCTTTATTAATAGTTACATAAATATCTGTACAAAAACCGGCTAAAGATTCATCAATAGAGTTATCAACAATTTCATAAATACAGTGGTGCAAACCTCTTTGAGAAGTTGAACCGATATACATGCCCGGTCTCATACGAACAGCTTCTAAGCCCTCTAATACACGAATATTGCTTGCATCGTACTCTTGGGAAGTTTTTGTTTCAATGGCTTCATCGTTATCTGGAAGCTCATTAACTTCAATTTTTTCTTCCGGCGCAGTCTGTTGTTGCGCTTTTTGTTCGTTCGTAACTTCTGTTTCAGCCATTTATTTCTCCCATTAAATTTCTCTTATCCCTTACGTTTATTGTAACACAAACATATTTTTTTGCCCAATTTATGAAAAAAAGTAAACATTAGCCAACAAGAGAATATATTTTTCAATCCAACATTTTAAACTAATTCAACAAAGGAGATATTTTTATGTCAAAAAATTTAATCAAATCAATAAGTAAAATAGTCGAAGAGAGTGGAACGCATAAAATTGCGATTTTTACAAATCATCTTAAAATTGATGGAGAAATCTTTATTCCAGAGGGACGGTGCGAAGAATGCCACGATGATTTTATTACAATAGAAAACGCTCTTGTTTGCAGGCTTAATGACTATTGCACTTGCGAAGAAGATGATTGCAAATGTAATGATTATATGTGTTTCAGATATGATTGGTTAAACATTTCTATTGAAAAAATAACGGCATTTAGTATAGTGCAGTAAGTTTCGTGTCGGCATAGCTATGCCGACCTACTTTCTTTCTTTTTATTGAATGAGATTGCGACAGCGAATTTCCAAAAATCGTAATTACTACCTTACAACTTTTTGCTTCGCAACGATAGTTTCGCTTAGCTGCTTCGCTTCCTATCTACCCAGCTGCTTTATTCAGACTTTGCCTCTATGCCTCTATTCATCTTGGCATCTATTTAACACATTCTTCTAAGGCTTGAATAACAACAGGATCCCATTTTTGACCGGATTCTGATTTCATAATTTCAAGTGCTTTTTCAACAGGCATTGCCTTTCTGTATGGTCTATCAGAAGTCATAGCACAATATGCATCTGCTACTGCAATAATTCTTGAGCCAAATGGAATTGATTGACCTTTCAACCCCTCAGGTTCACCTGAGCCGTCATATCTTTCTTTTTGATAAGTAATATATGGAACAACTTCTGATAAGAAATTAATATTCATCAACAAATGAACCCCGAAATCAGCATGCTCTTGAATAACTTTTAATTCTTCTGCTGAAAGCTTCCCATTTGAAGCGAATAATTTTTCCGGCACCGCAATTTTACCAATATTCTGCAACAAACCGGCATAATATATCAAATCTGTAGTTTTTTCGTTCAAACCAAGCTGTTTACAAATCTTTCGAGCAAGTTTAGCCGTATTTTTAGAATGAGCAACTTTATACTGTCCTTTTGTATCAACAGCTAACGCTAGATGCTCTACAAAACTTTGTTGATAATCACACAAATCTCCTATCAGTGCGGTCAATTCTGCTCTAATATGTTGCAAATCAGACACCGCAGAAGTTTCATCGTCAATAATTTTATTTGCATCATCAATTCTTGCCTGCAATGTCATAGAAGTTGCAAAAAGGACTGCAATACTTTCTACAAGCTCAATATATTCAGGATTAATCGGTTCATCTTTTTCTAGAACAATAACACCGGTTGATTTGATATTACAATGCATTGGAACTGCTACAATATTATCTATAACAACCTCACTCGTTGCAAAAGCCTTTCCAACCGGAGTTGTTTCGTCTTTCGAGAGTTTATCAACAGCACCATCAGATGCTCCAACTAATTCTAACTCGTCATTTTTATCCAAATAAACATGGCATGCCTTCAATTCCAACATTTGTTTTATCGACTGAGCAATAGATGTATAAATAGCCTGCTCTTCCGACTTATTAAAACTCAACACACAAAGCGTATTTTGTAAAGAATATATTGAAATAAGCTCTTTCAACTGATTTATGAGTCCGGCTTTTTTATCTTTTACATTATTACCGATTTTTCTTGCTAAGTCCTCTGAAATAAGGTTTTCTGCAATAAAATCACCTAAGTTAAGTGCAAAAATTTCTTCAATAGGATCTTGTCCTACCAAATAATCAGACTGTGAAAACAGTGAAACACCATTATTATTCTCTTCTTTTTTCATGAAATTTTCCTTACATACATGCCTTCATATATACTTACGGCACAATGCGGAAAAAACTTTAATAAATTTTACAAAAATTCATACTTTAGTATGGGAAATTTCATACTTTAGTTAAATTTTTTAATCATCAACTCCGAAAAACTCTCTCAACATTCTATCTTGTTTCCAAGTCACATTGATTTGAAGTGTTTTTATTTCACTAACTTTTACTTCAAAAATTTTTATCAAAATAGATCCATACAACTTAAAATCTTTAAATGATTTATCTAAAAAATAATCTTTTCCATTATCAGAAACTATTATAAAATCAGGATAAATATACATTCTAACAGAAGTTCCTCGCACCGGAACTGTTTTCCAACACTTTCGAGTAGCAAAATAAGCCAACGGCTTACCATATTGTTTTATTATTTTACTACTTGCCTTTGTTGAAAGCAACACTACAATAGCCATAATTACAAAACTAAAAAATATAAAACAATAGCAAATTATATCAATCATTTATTAATACCCGATAGCCCAGTTAAAAGATGCTGTTTTTTCAGGTTTTGTAACAACAGGCGCAGTAGAATGAACAGCTTGAACTTCAATAACTTTAACAGCTTTTTGCAACATATTATACTGCATCATTTTACTATCTACATTATTAAAAGATTTTAGTCTGTCTAAATGATTTTGCAACTCAGCGTTTTCATCGTTAAGAGTGGTAATTTGACGACTCAATTTATTCAAAGTTAACTCATTTGACATTGCAAAATAGTAACTAACAAATGCAACCAACACTGCTATTCCCAATAATCCACATAATGTTTTGTTTACTTTTCTTATTGCCATGGCTTTCTGTGATATCTCCTTCTGAAAATACCCCTCGATAACCTGATTTTCTTCCCTTACCGGATTACTTACATATCCTCTTTGTGAATAACTAACCTGTTCAATTTCTTCTGTTCTTACTCTAGCTGTATTCAACTTCTATACCCCAATACTACCTTCTCTAATCATTATCGGTCAGTGCCTTATGCATCTAGCTATCCTTAGTTTGGCACTTCTTGATGGTGGATTTTCCCGTATCTCCTGTTCACTCGCCATTATCGGTTTCTTGTTTACCAGCTCCAGTATCGGAGGCGGGCAATGACAAATCATTTGTGACTTATCACAGTGGCATTTCTGCGAGTGATATTTGAATAAGTGTTTCACCAATCTATCTTCAAGAGAGTGAAAACTTATTACACTTATTATAGCACCAAAATCTAATAAATCCAACACATCATTCAGAGTATTTTTTACATTTGTTAACTCATGATTTACTTCAATACGAATTGCCTGAAAAACCCGAGTAGCAGGGTGAATTGACGATTTCACATGAGGGGTACAATTAACTATCAAATCAGCTAATTCCGTTGTCGTTTCAAGCTTTTTGGACTTTCTTTGCTCAACTATTTTTTTTGCAATTCTTTTTGAAAATCTTTCTTCACCATATTCAGAAAAAATTCGCACCAAATCCTCTTCCGAATATGTATTTACGACATCATACGCTGAAAAATCTGCATCCTGATTAAATCTCATATCAAGCGGAGCTTCTTTAGAAAAAGAAAAACCCCTTTCTCCTTTGTGAAACTGATGATAAGACGCCCCAAGGTCAAAAAGAACGCCACCTGTAATTTTTTCAACACCTAGTGAATGTAAAACTTCCTTAATATTTGTGTAAGAATCTTTTACAATTGTTAAGTTTTTGTAATCTTTTAATCTCTCAGATGAAGCCTTAATCGCATCTTCATCAACATCAAAAGCAATCAATCTTCCATTTGGCTGAATCCTACTCAAAATCAATCCGCTATGACCACCTCCACCGAGCGTACAATCAACATAAATTTTGCCATCTTGGCATTCTAAAGCGTCAACAGCCTCATTTTTCATAACCGTATAATGCGTAAATTCTTCCATAAAAAAATTGTAGCATAAAAATTTTAACCCACTTGAAAAACATAAAAAATATGTTATAATAAATGTATAGGGAAAAGACCTTGAGAGGTCTGAACTCTCAAAGTCTTTCTTAACTTCCCTAAATTAATACAATGATTAATTTAATCAAAAGCTCTATTACCAGTAGAGCTTTTTTTATAATCACTCTATCAATCATTTTGACCTCCTTTCCTGACCGTATTCCTAACTATACTGTTGTGTCAGTGGAGGTTCTATAAGGAAGATTACCCAAAGTTATATACTATAAATATTATTAAAAAAAGACGAGCTCAAGAGTTCGTCTTTTTAATTTCTTTTTAGTTTATTTAACTATACAGCTTGCTTCATTGCTGCTTTTACTCTGTGGAATGTTTTGTCTTTGCCAATAATTGCAAGGATTGCAGTCATATCAGCACCGCAAGTTCTACCTGTAACTGCTGCTCTGATTGCCCACATTGTAACTTTTGGCTTAACACCTTTTTCTTTGTAATAAGCTCTGAAAGCTTCCAATTTTTCATGCAAGTTTTCTTCTGTCCATTCCCAGTCTTTTGCTTGCTCCATAAATGTTTTCAAGACATCTTGCGAAACTTCTGTTTCAAGAGTTTCTTTCGCTTTATCTTCCATTACAACATCTTCTCCAAAGAAGTATGGAACAGCATCTGTAATATCTGACAACAAGGTCAAAGGTTCATAAGTAACCTCAACCATACGAGTGTATTGAGCATCAGTCAATTCTGTCAAATCATATTTAGTCAAGAATGGTTTCAAATTTTCTTTTAATTCCGGAATAGAAAGCATTTTTATATAGTGACTGTTCATCCAGTTCAATTTGTCATATTCAAAAATTGAGTTTGATGAAGAAATTTCGTGAATTCTGAAATCTTGTGCGATTTCATCAACCGTTTTAATTTCTTGACCGTCAGAAGGTGACCAACCAAGTAGGGCTACAAAGTTAATCAAAGCGTCTGTTAAATAGCCTTTTTCAACGAATTCTGAAACAGCTGTTGCACCGTGACGTTTTGAAAGCTTACTTCTATCAGGCGCCAAAATCATGCCTAAGTGACCGAATTTTGGAACTTCTGCGCCCAATGCTTCAAAAATCAAAATTTGCTTGAAAGTATTTGAAATATGATCTTCACCTCTGATTACATGAGAAATTTTCATCAACATATCATCAATTACAACAGCAAAGTTATAAGTCGGTGTTCCGTTTGATTTCATAATAACGAAATCTCCGAGCAAGTTTGTATCAACGTGAAGTTCTCCTTTAACCATGTCATCAAATGTCAACATAGAAGTTTCATGGAAAGCTTTTTGAGCTTTTGCAATATTAAATCTGATTGCAGGTTTTCTACCTTCAGCTCTAAGTTTTTCTTTTTCTTCCTCTGTCAAATTTAAGCATTTTTTTGTATAAACATAAGGTTTTTTGTTTCTGGAAGCTTCTTCTTTTTCTTGTTCTAGTTCTTCAGGCGTACAAAAACATTCATACGCAAAACCTTTGTCTAACAATTCTTGAACGTATTTTGGATAAATATCAAATCTTTGAGATTGTGTATAAGGACCGTAAGGACCTCCAACATCTGGACCTTCATCCCAGTTCAAGCCTAAAGCTTTTAAACTATCAAAAATATTGTCAATGTATTCTTGTTTAGTACGTTCTGCATCAGTATCCTCAATTCTCAAAACAAATTTGCCATTATTTTTTTTTGCAAACAAGTAATTGAATAAAGCAGTTCTAGCAGTACCAACATGTAAGTTTCCGCTTGGTGACGGAGCAATTCTTACTCTAACTTCTGTCATAAATTTTCCTCGATTCTATTTATAATTTCGTAACTACAAAATTATCACGCACAAAATTTATTTTCAAGTTTTACAATCTTCCCTTTTTCAAACTAAAATCGAAAAGGATAATCTTTGGGAATTTTCCAACCTTCAAGCATTATTAATTCAGCACAATAATGTGCTTCTCTATTAGCTTCAATTGATTTTTTTGAACAACTACCAATATTTCCGACAAGTCGTTCCCTTCTTAACCTGTTTCTATAGTCAGAATATTCTAAACTCAACTTCGTCGAATGATTCGGATAATCAAACGGAGTTATACGAGAATCTTGATAATACTTGAATAAAAAATACTTTCTTCCACTACATTTTTTAATTAAATCATTTCCATATTGTGCACATTTATAATAATCATCAGCAAAAGGAAAGAAGGTTATAGCATTAACATTGAACGCAAAAGCACTTCCATTCGGCAAAACTCTCAATATCCGAGACTCTGTAAAGTTTTCAGTTCCCAAATCACGTTTCTCTTCTTTCAAATAAGGTGAAATGTATTCATCAAACCACTCGTCACTATTTGAACTGTAAACATCATTTTCTACGTATACATTCCCCGGATTACCATATCTACCCCAATTTGCAATATCTCCATTATCAACTTCTGCCATCTTAAATGCTTGTTGCGTAATTGTATAAAACTCTTTTAACCTAGTTTCAACTACATGTTTTCTATATCCTTGCACCAAATTTGGAACAGTTAACGCCACAACAATTCCGATAATACCAAGAGTTATGAGAACTTCTGCAAGGGTAAACGCTGGGCGTTTGTGTGAAAAGTGAGAAGTGAAACGTGAAAAGACCGTATCAAAAAATAGGTTGAGTTTTCTTCCCAACATCATTAATTTATTTAGCGGTATGCACCGCAGTTGTTTCGGTAGGTCGGAATTGCTATTCCGACAACTACGTTTTAAATTAACCCCCTCTCTGAAATTTCTAAGCTCATTCAATTCGCTAAGAAATTTCTTCTCTCCC
>USOK01000048.1 GCA_900556295.1 uncultured bacterium
ATGCCGCAATAGCTCAGTTGGTAGAGCAAGGGACTGAAAATCCCTGTGTCCTTGGTTCAATTCCGAGTTGCGGCATATTTTATTATAAAATTTATTTTATTCAACTGCAACTCGGAAAAGAGCTGGCGCTCAAATTCCTTACCTCTCGAAAAATGTTTTTGAGTAATTTGATTATGGCGGGCAGTGTAATATTTGGAAAAAGTTGGCTTTGTGAGCAGGTTTGAAGGGTCGGAAGCAATCAAACTAAGTGTCTTTTTACATGGGAATTGGGTTGTACACATCTTTAATTGGTGTTGTAGGAGCTACACTTATTGGCGCAACAAAAAAAAATTAAGCTTCAATATGGCAAAAAAATTTTTTACGTGTTTTAATATTACGGAACAAATAAACAGGAGATATGTAATGAGAATTAACACGGAGTATCACAACCATAAGAGCAATGTAAATTTTGGTGCAAAAATTCTTGCGACAGATGCTACACTTGAGGCTTTTAAGTACGCTAAAGAATTATTATATAGCAACAATAAAGAAAAATTTTTGGTTGTTGATAAATTTTGTAAGGGTATGGATAAAGCTCTAAATTTTCCATCTAAGGAAAAAGGTTTTGTTAACTATGTTGGAAAAGACTGTATTGGTTTTGGAGTGCCGGCTTGTCCTAAAATTATCTCCACTAACTATAAATTAAATGTACCTTGGCAAAATGCACATGGAAATGTTTCGTTAGGAGAACGAATCATGTTAGAAAAGCCATCAGTACCACAAAGTGTTGGTGGAGATACAATGGCTTTGTATTTAGATAGTTTCAAAGGGCGTACGAACCTCCCTTCAAAGTTAAAAACAACCCCTTTAACTCCGCTTCCGACAAAAGAAGATGCAATACAAAAACTTCAAAATAAATTGCTAGAAATGCTTCCAAATCTTGGCTTCTTCCCAGAAAAATTATTTGCAAGAAAGGAAGGAAATCGTGAATTAAATAAGGATTTGTGTAAACTAACTGAGGCACACGCATGGAATAACATTGCAAAATGGGAGCCACTTCCTGTTGAAGAATTAAATAGAATAGATAACATTGACAGAAAGAATATTAAAGAATTTGCAGAAAAACACGTAGAAGAATCTATTATACAAGATGAAATTAATGAAAAAAGTCAATTTTCTGGTAATGTGAATAAGTTCAAATTTCTCAATAGGTTATTAGAAAACTTTGCTCCTAACTCAAAACATGCAAGAGCAATTGAGGAAGAATTGTATAAAGTTCGAGAAGTAGAACATAAATATTTGCAAAGCTTAAAAGATAGGTTAACTCCGGTTAAATCAACAGATAATCTAGATCCTAAAAATAAATATTCGTATTTTATATCAACATCATACGAAAATTTATACAAAGAAAACGGCATAAGCTAAGTTGTGAAATTGTTATTTATCTTTTCAAAAAATTTTGAAATTATGTTATATAATTTTGTTTTTTGGAGAACTTAAAATTGTAAAAATTTTGTCAATATCTATCAAAAAAATATTTGGTCTGATTTATTATTTAGATATAGATATAAAGGAATTATTGTGTTAATATAACAAGACACATAAATTGAGAATGTCTGACACATAAAACGAGAAATGTATTTTTACAACCAGTTTGGTTTGAACGGATAAAAGTGTTATTTGGGAAAGTTGCCAATATATCTAGATTTGAGGGGTAGGAAATAATCAAACCTTGTGAACTAAAATTATTTACTTTACTCTTTTTCTACTTAGGGTAAATGGTGTGATTATTTCGGGCAAACCTATTTTTTGAATAATAGCTATGAAATCAAAATCATGCAAATGTTTGTATTTAAGAGTCCTTGCAAATTTCACGAATGCCAACTCCGTCATAACCTTTCCCTTCTTTGACTCCAAAAAATTTAAGAAAAAGTTAACACCAACTTATAAACGACCTCAATGTTGACAACTTGCCTTCATCTATTAGATAATAAAGATATTGAAAGGCTAGGTATAGAATGGGAAAAGTTATTTTAACAGGTGATCGCCCTACAGGACGACTTCATATAGGGCACTATGTTGGCTCTCTTAGAGAAAGAGTGGCACTACAAAATCAAGGTGGATTTGACAAAATATTCATTATGATTGCAGATGCTCAAGCTCTTACCGATAACGCAGAAAATCCACAAAAAGTTCGCGACAACATTATTGAAGTTGCTCTTGACTATCTTGCATGCGGAATTAATCCGGAAAAGTCTACAATTCTGATTCAATCAATGATTCCAGAACTTACAGAGTTAACATTCTATTACATGAACCTTGTAACAATTGCACGAGTTCAAAGAAACCCAACCGTTAAAACCGAAATTAAAATGAGAAATTTTGAAATGAATATTCCGGTAGGCTTCTTCGTTTATCCAATAAGTCAAGCGGCTGATATTACCGCCTTTGGGGCAACTACAGTTCCTGCAGGAGAGGATCAAGCTCCTATGCTTGAGCAATGCAGAGAAATTGTTCACAAGTTCAATTCTGTTTATGGAGAAACTCTGATTGAACCAAACATCATGCTTCCTCAAAACAGCGCTTGTTTACGACTCCCGGGTCTTGACGGGAAAGCCAAAATGAGTAAATCTCTCGGCAACTGTATTTATCTATCTGACGAACCTGAAGATATTAAGAAAAAGGTTATGTCTATGTATACAGACCCTAATCATCTTCGAGTAGAAGATCCAGGAGATACAGAAAACAATCCTGTATTTATTTATCTTGATGCATTCTGTAAACCAGAGTATGTTAAAGAATTCGTGCCAGAATATCAAAATTTAGACGAGTTAAAAGCGCATTATCAAAAAGGCGGACTTGGAGATGTTAAGGTTAAAAAATTTCTTAACAATGTGCTCCAATCAGAGCTAGCTCCAATTAGAGAACGTAGGAAAATGTGGGAACAAAAAACTGACGAAGTTTATGAAATTCTTAAACAAGGCAGCTTGGAAGCCAAAGAAGTTGCATCACAAACTCTTGCTAATGTTAGAAAAGCTATGAAAATAAACTATTTCAATTAGTTTTCACTACATTAAAGAGATATTTTAATTCATAACAAAAACTCTTCCTTATTAGGGAAGAGCTTTTAGCATTTACCATTTATTTTTAACCACAATTTTCAAAGGCGAAATTTCTTTATCACGTCCTCCAAAGTGAGAATAAATATATGTACCGGCGTGGCGTGGTTCAAATATCCCGTGGATAAACTCTGATTGATTTTTATAATTTTCAAATTGGTATTTATAAAATTCTCTATCAGTATCATTTATAAAAAGAAAAGTCTTTTTCTTTTAAACTGGTTTATACAAAGTAATTTCATCATTATTAAATTGTGAAAGTTTTACTATTTCAACATTAGGAAACAAATCCCTTATTTGAGAGTCCGTCAATTCTGCTTTTTCAAAGGAATTATTTTGGAACTTTAAATAATAAAACTTCAATTTGTAAGGATTATAACCAATCAAATTATTACCTGACAAAAACTCATAGCAGGTATCGGTATCATACAAATTACCATTAAACTTATACTCAGAATACCCGCCACTTCCTATTGTATAGTGATGTTCAAAAAGCATTTCATCAGTACATTTTTCATTCCAACTGCCGGATTTAGGGCAATATTTAATTATTTGATTATCTTTTATGCCGTTATTAAAAATAACAGGATTATAATTATATGCCCAAGTTGCATTAATACTTAAAATAATAGCTGTAAATAAAACAAAACTCTTCATATTCATATGATCTCCTAAAAAAACTTGGCCCCGGCGCGATTCGAACGCGCGATCTTTGGTTTAGGAAACCACTGCTCTATCCTGCTGAGCTACGAAGCCAACACATGTATTTTAACACAAAAACGAAGAAAATATTTTCTCCGTTTTTCGGTTTTAAACCGGCTGTCAACCATTTTAATTATACACCAAATTAAAACAATGCAACTGCCAACAATGCAAATAAAATCAACGGAATGTTATAATGCAAAAATGTTGGGATACAAGTGTCTTTTACATGTTCATGTTGTCCATCAATATTCAACCCCTGAGTTGGTCCAAGAGTTGTTCCAGAAGCAGGGGAACCAGCATCGCCCAACGCAGCAGCAGCCGCAAATACTGCAATTGCTTCCAATGGATTAAAACCTAAATGAATGAATATTGGCACAAAAAGGACTGCTAAAATCGGGATTGTACCGAAAGACGTACCAATTCCTATCGTTATAAACAATCCAACAACAAGCATTAAAAATGCAGCCAAAAGCTTTGAGCCCATCATAAATGGAATTAACCCGTTTACCAAACTATCAATTGAGCCAGTAGATTGCAAAACTCCTGCAAAACCTGCCGCAACAAGCATTACAAATGCAACATATCCCATAAGCCCGATGCCTTCGTTTATTAAAATATCCATTTTTTCAGGATCTATTGCACGAGTCCCAAAAATTATCGTCAATCCAATCAAAGCTCCAAGTGGTAACGATTTTGTCCAAAGCTGAACTCCCAATGTTGCAACAGCAGCAAATAAAGTTATATAGTGACTTCCCGTAAATCTAAGTGAACGACGACGTTCTTCTCGAAACTGAACATTTTCATATTCCCTCGGTTTTCTGTAAGACACAAATACAGCCCATAAAAGTCCGCATAAAAGTCCAACCCCCAAAATCCAAACGGATTTCCAAACATCATTTACAGTCACCGGCATGCCATTTGCCGTCATATTATCTGCTAATAATCGTTGAAAAATCAACCCAAACCCCGCCGGAAACACGATATATGGAGTCACCAATCCAAATGCCAACGCACAAGCCACAGCACGTCTATCCAATTTCAACTTGTTCATAAGATGAATTAGTGGCGGAATTATAACAGGAATAAATGCAATATGCACCGGTATCAAGTTTTGCGAAGCACATGCCAGCAAAGTCAACACCAAAAGCAACATGAATTTATTATTTTTTATCAATAAAGTAATTCGCTTTGCCAGAACATCTGCAAGCCCCGTATGCGCCATTGCAGCGGCAAAAGTCCCGAGCAAAATGTAACTTAAAGCTGTTTCGCTGTTTTGCCCCATGCCGTTAATAAATACGTCCATAATCTGACCTGCGTGCATGCCGGCAACTTTTCCAGCAACAATAGCAGACACAAGCAATGCCAGCAAAACATTGACTTTGCAAAGACAAAGTACACAAAGAAGTATTACTGATATGATTATCGGGTTGAGTATAAACATGATGTTAGTGAATAGTGAGTGGTGAGTAGTGAATGGTGCGTTAAATAAATAATTTTCATAGATAGTTTTCGCTTCTTCACAGCTATCACGTTGTAACTATTCTACATTCCCTCCATCTTGGGTTTACGTCCGCAACCTTTTGCCTCATCACAAAAACCTAGTCTTTCGCATTTTGGAACAAGATATGGCTTCAACCAAGGCTCAACCTTGATTAACTCATCGCACATCATTTTCACCATTGTTCTTATCTCATATTGAGCACGAGTACAAAGCCTTAGGTTTGCCAAATGAATCATTTCACGTAAATTCAAACTTGTAACAAGTGAACTTGCAGCAGCATTCGGCAACACAAAACGAGCATCTTCTGCAGGAATTCCTGCATCGACAAATTCTTGATACTGTTCAGAGATTTTACCCATAAATTGAACAAATTTTTCTTTTAATTCAGTATTTTTCTCTATAGTAGGCGGAATTATAAAATCAAACTGACCTTTTTCTTTAACATATCTTTGAGATTTTTGAGAAAAAGACATATGGCGATGACGTACCAATTGGTGAGTACAAGCCCTTGAGACATTTGAGATTGCAAAACTTACTTGGATATGTTCAATTGTAGAGTAATGCCCTGATGAAATTACTCTTTCAATAAGTTTAAGCATTTTTTCTTTGTCATCAGTACTTTCATAAATATTGATAGGCGAATCAGCACTATAACAAGTTCTACATGCTGTATAAACAACTTTTAACATATTATCCGGTTTTGAAATAAGACTTACAACCGGTTTGTTAGTATTTTCCATAATTCCTTCCCTCAAAACTACTTAATACACATTATAACAATTATACCACTCTCATAACAAGAGTGGTATAATTGTAAATTTTTTCTAACATTATCTCCCATCAACAAATCTAATCGATGAGACAAACGCTTACGCTTTTTTACCGTAACGTTTGTTAAATCTTTCTACACGACCTTCTGAGTCAAGAATTTTTTGTTGTCCTGTGTAGAATGGGTGACAGTTGTTACAAATTTCAACTGTAATGTTATCATTGATAGAACCTGTTTCAATTTCGTTACCACATACACATTTGATAACCGTTTTCTTATAATCAGGATGAATACCTTTTTTCATTTGTTTACCTCTTTCTTTTCTCAAGATTCCAAACTTGATTTTTAATATAATTCGACTAATACAATAATACTACAGAAATAAAAAAGTGCAAGTATTCACAAATCTCATGCATATGTCTGATGTTAAAATTTCTTAATGATTACATAATATAAAAGTTATCCATTAAAGTATATATAGGTGATTGAAAGAATGAATCTGCACGAACAATGCTTACTTAGATATTTGCAAAACCCTGAAGAATTATCATATTCAACTGAAATTTTAAAAGTTAATAATTTTATCCTTGAAAAACAGTTTATTTTAAAAAACATCAGTAATTCTGATATTATCAAGACATTGAGCACTCACCAGTAAAATTAGTTTATTTTGTTGCCAAAAACGATATGTTTGTTTATACTTAAATATATTACCGATTTAAATTGGATTGAGGGATATGTTTAAGAGAATTTCATACGCAATAGGAATAATATTTTTTGCTATATTCACATTTATAATACTTAAAAATGCTAACTTAAGTTCATTTATTGATACTGTAGAGAATAGAACTTTTGACCTTAGACAGAGCATTTTAATCAATGAAGGCAATAAAAAACCAAGCAATGATATAGTTATTGTTGCAATTGACGATGCAACATATGAATACATTCTTGACAATTATGGAGAATGGCCTCTTCCAAGAGACACTTATGCAAATATAATTAACTACTTAGAGCAACAGAGCCCACGTTCTATCGTATTTGATTTAATGTTTGTCAAATCTCTGAAAAGTTCTACCGGAGCAGACGAAGCACTTATAAATTCATTTAAAAAATACAATAACGTATTTACATCAATGAACCTTGACAACCAATCAAAAGATTTAAGAACCCCTCCAGATTTACCTCAAAAACTAACAATTAATATAACCAATAATTCAAAAATCGATTTTAGCCAATTAACTTTCACAAATTGCAGAAAAATTTTGCAAGGAATAATTGACGCAACTTCAAACATCGGAATTATAAACGTTTCTCGTTCTGATGACGGAATTTTAAGGAAAATGCCATTAGTGGTGAAATACAAAGATAATTACTATCCTCAATTAGCACTAAAAGTCGGTCTAAATTATCTTGGCGAAAACCAAACTAATTATGAAATTGACAAACATTCAGACTTGCATATTGGAGATAGAAGAATTTATCTAGACAAAGACGGAAGTGCAATCCTCAATTGGTACGGACCAGCAGGAACTTACACCTATATTCCAATGTATCAACTTATAAAAGCCGTAAACGGAGAAAAAACAGAACTTGACTATGATTTTTCAAACAAAATTGTATACTTTGGAACAACAGCAGCCAGCTTATTCGACATTAAAACAGTACCAACAGGGAAAATATACCCAGGAGTTGAAGTACAAGCAACTTTTGTAAACAATATTCTTGACAACAATTTTATAAAAAAAGTTGACAGAAGTTATACAATCGCTCTAAGTTTACTTTTAGCATTGCTTATCGCCTCAGTCGTAACAAGAGTTAATTCAGCCTTTGGAGCCTCAATGATGTCGTTGTCAACGTATTTTGCTTATATCTTAGTTGCTTATTACGCTATGAAATTTGAAAATTTATGGCTTGAATTAATTTATCCGTTAATCTTTTCAATAGTTGCATTTACGCTTGCATATATCGTAAAATACCTGATTAAATCAAGAGATTTTGAACAACAATACATGCTTGCTACAACAGATGGTTTGACAGAATTGTACAACCACAGATATTTCCAAGAACAAATCAGAATGCAAGTAGAACAATCAAAACGTTATAGCAATAATTTTTCTCTAATAATTATTGATATTGACTTTTTCAAAAAATTCAACGATACATTCGGACATCAATCTGGAGACGCAGTGCTTAGACAAGTTGCGCAAACTCTTAAACGCAATGTTCGTGCTACAGACATCGTTTGTAGATACGGCGGAGAAGAAATGAGTATAATCCTGCCAAATACATCTAAAGATGAAGCATACGCAACCGCTCAAAAGATTTGTCAAAGAGTTGCAGAGAAGACATTCAAATTAACAGGCAACAATGAAACTCACGTTACGATAAGCTTAGGAGTTTCAACATTTCCATTTGACGGCGACACAGCTCCCAAAATTATTGAATCCGCCGATAAAAAATTATACAACGCTAAAAATAACGGTAGAAACCAAGTTGGGCAATAGTTACAAACCATTATTTTTTAGGGCAGCTTGTTTGCTCTTCCCAGTCAAGTTCTCCCCGACACCTTATATAATCCATATTCTTGTTAACAAGGACCCAAGCTGTACATGCCCAGCCATAGGCCAAAATACTCTCCTCAGTGGCACTCTTACAATAGCTCCAGCCATAAGTATTACGTTTTGAATGTAATTGTCCCATTGGACTAAGAGTATCATCATATATATCAAAACCAAACACATCTACCCCATAACGATTTGGACGTTTTTTACCATTTAAATCTACATAAATAAATCCATCTGGGAAGAGCGCATGACTAGAATCTTGCCCGCGGAATTGCAGAACTGTTCCATCCGCCAATGCAACAACATAAGAAGAATTAGCCTGTGTACCAGCATAGTTTAAAAACTGACCTTTATAATCATAATATCTATCCGGAAGGCACATCTGTTTCTTATCAATACCACAATCCTTTGTGACATTTAAATAAGGTTTCATTTTTTCAGCTAGTAAAGTTGCTCCATCCTCATCAAAAGACAATCCCCAACCCGTTGAAGAGCCATTTTCTTCCACAGCTAATTTATATGCCGAAACTAATATTGAATATGTCTTTTCTAATCTAGTAATAAAAACTTTTTCCTGATACCTTGAAGTCAATGTTGGCAAAGTCAACGCCGCAACAATTCCGATAATGCCGAGAGTGATGAGAACTTCGGCAAGGGTAAACGCTGTGCGTTTACGTGAAAAGTGAGAAGTGA
>USOK01000049.1 GCA_900556295.1 uncultured bacterium
AGTGTTCATGGGTGATACGGGGTCTTTGGCTATTGGCGGATTGTTAGGGACTGTTGCAGTACTTGGAAAATTTGAAATTTTGCTTGTTTTGATAGCAGGTGTGTTTGTAATGGAAACATTGTCTGTAATTATTCAGGTTACAAGCTTTAAAACAACCGGGAAAAGGGTTTTTAAAATGGCTCCTATTCACCATCATTTTGAGCTTTGTGATTGGAGTGAAAAGAAAGTTGTTGCAGTATTTGCTCTTGTTTCAGCAATTCTTTCTATTTTAGCAGTCATAGTATATGTTTTGTTGAATAGAGGTATTTTATAATGAGTTGTCCAAGTTTAAAGTTTTTTGATAAAAAAGTTTTAGTTTTAGGTTTTTCAAAAAGTGGAATTTCTGCTTCTAAGTATTTGAATAAAGCTGGGGCAGAAGTTTATATTACGGAATATAGAGCAGAAAAGCCTGAAGATGGTGAGAAGTTAGCAGAATTACAGAAACTTGGTGTAAGGGTTGAATTTGGTGGTCATAGTGAAGAATTTATAAAAGATGCTTATATCGCAGTCACAAGCCCAGGAATTCCTCCTCGTGCAGAAATTATGCAAAAATTAAAAACAGCTCATATTCCAGTGATTTCGGAAGTTGAACTTGCTTTTACACAAACACAAACTCCATTTATTGCTATAACCGGAACTAATGGTAAGACCACAACTACAGCTTTAACAGCGCATATTTTGTCATCTGAATACAAAGCTGAACCTTGTGGTAATTATGGAGTTCCGCCATGTGATCTGTTGGATAAAGATATTGACTTTATGGTTTGTGAGTGTAGTTCTTTCCAATTGGAATACAGCAATGCATTTCAACCTCAAATTTCTGTTTTTACTAACTTTACGCCGGATCATATTGATTGGCATCAAGGTTTGGAAAATTATTTTAAAGCAAAGGCAAAAATCTTTAAATCTCCGCAAGCTCCAGCTTTTTCTGTTTTGAACGCAAAGGATGCGAAACTGTTAGATTTCTCTAAGGAATGTGGTGGAACGTTATTTTTATTTGATGGTGATATTGGTGAAAATTGCTCATATATTAAAAATGAGGCAATTTATTTTAAACGTGACGGTAAAGAAGATAAAATCATAGATTTAAATGATTGTCCGCTTATTGGAAATCACAATTATCAAAATGTTATGTGTGCCGTGATTGTCGCTAAACTCGAGGGTATTAGCGATGAAGATATTCGAAAATCAATTATGTCTTTTAAAGTGCCGGAACATAGATTAGAGAAGTTTGCACAAAAAGGAAAAACGGTATTTTATAATGACTCAAAGGCTACAAATCCGGAAGCTAGTCTTGTTGCTATTAATTCTTTTAATGACTGTGATGTTGTTTTAATAGCTGGTGGGCGTGATAAAAATACAGACTTGACAGAGTTTTGTGAAGCAATAAAAAAACATATTAAAACCGTGATTTTGATTGGAGAAGCCGGAGATAGGTTTGATGAAAACCTAAGAAAAAATGGTTTTGAAAATATTCTAAGAGAAGAAACGATGCAATCAGCGATTGATAAGTCGATTGAATTAAATCCGGATGTTGTATTGTTGTCACCGGCATGTGCAAGTTTTGATATGTTCAGCGGATATGAAGAAAGAGGAAAGGTTTTCAAGGAATATGTCCTATCAAAGATCAATTAGGCGTGAACCCCACAATAATAATGAGCAACAAATTCAAAGTGTAATAATTTCATCTCCGGATTCAACACTTTTGATAGTTGTAGCATTTCTTGTTGTAATAGGTTTTTTAGCAATATTTTCTGCAACAGCTCCGAAATGCTTGGATGAAGGAGGAAATCCTTTACAATTTGTAGTTAAACAATTTGTCGGGTTGGTAATTGGTTTTATTGCCATGAAATATTTTATGAATTACGATTATAAAAAACTAGCAAGCTGGAATGGTGTTGTTATGATATCTGTTTTGGTTGCTTTGTTTTTGGTAGATTTTACTCCTCTTGGTATGGTTGTAAATGGAGCCAAAAGATGGATAAATCTTGGGTTTTATCAGTTACAACCTTCAGAGTTTGCAAAGCCTGCTGTAGTTTTATTACTGGCAAGTGCATTTAGAAAAGATGCTAACTTATTTGATCAAGATAAGTGGTACAAAGCTTTTCTACCAATTATTGCTATGGCTGGACTAATATTTATTCAACCGAACTTGTCAATGGTTATTTTGCTTGGAATGACTACAGTTGTAATGTATATGGCTGCAGGAGGGTCAATGAAGTTATTCTTAAGCTGTATTGGTACAGGGTTTGTAACTTTAATTATTGGTTTAACTACAATTATCAAACCTTACCAGTTACAACGTCTAAAAACTTGGCGTCATCCGGAACTTGATCCATTGGGAGCAGGTTATAATATTATCCAGTCCTTGATTGCGTTTGCATCAGGAGGATTCAGTGGTGTAGGTTATGGTGGATCAATTCAAAAACTTTCGTATTTGCCGGAATGTCATACGGACTTTATTTTTGCGATTATTGCAGAAGAACTCGGTTTTGTTGGCTGTGTTCTTGTGATTGGTTTGTTCTTTACGTTTTTGCAGAGAGGTTTTGTAATTGCGGCAAGATGCCCTGATATGTATGGGAAACTTCTTGCAGTAGGTATAACTTTTTCAATTGTATTTCAGGCATTTATGAATATGAGTGTTGCAAGTTCTTTCTTGCCGACAACAGGTGTTCCTCTTCCGTTCATAAGCTATGGTGGTTCTTCTCTAATCGTATCTTTGATTATGGTTGGAATACTTTTGAATATTTCTAAAAAGAGAATTAAGAAAATAAGGAATAGATATTAATGGGCAGATATTTTATAACCGGAGGCGGTACAGGTGGTCATATTTACCCTGCAATTGCGGTTGCGGAAGCGTTAAGTTTGGATAACGAAGATATATTTTATATTGGAAATCCGAAAAATCTTGAGTATGATATCGTTGCTCAAAAGGGTTTTAAATTTTTAGGTGTAAATGTTCATGGAATGCCTCGCAGAGTTAGTTTAGATTTGTTAAAATGGGGGATGCAGTTAGCTTTGGCTGTATTAAAAAGCTGTTATTATATAAAAAAATATAAGCCGGATGCTGTTTTTGGGACAGGAGGTTATGTCTCTGCACCGGCATTGATTGCTTCTAAACTATTAAAGGTCCCTTATATGATGCATGATTGTGATGCTCAACCCGGGCTTGTAACAAGAAAATTGTCAAGTGGAGCGAAATGTGTTTCTGTTGCATTTGAAAAGGCTTGCAAGTTTATAAATAATAAAAATTGCAATGTTAATGGAAATCCAATAAGATCAGCATTTAAAACTTTGACTAAAGAAAGTGCAAGAGAGATATTAGGGTTAGAAAATAAAACAACACTTCTTATAATGGGTGGGTCTCAAGGTGCAAGAACGATTAATGATGCTACAGTTGGAGCAATTAAAACATTTTCTAAAAATTTAAATTTGCAAATAATTTTTCAAACCGGTAAAAAAAATTATGATAGGGTAATTGAACAGTTGATTAGAGATTATCCTCAATACGAGAGTGATAAAAATATTATTGTAAGACCGTATTTTGAAGATATGGTTACAGCGCTAAAAGCATCTGATATAGCTATTTCACGTTCTGGGTCGTTGAGCATTTCTGAAATTTGCGCATCTGGGATTGCTCCAATATTTGTTCCTTATCCACATGCAGCAGCTGATCATCAGCGTAAAAACGCAAAATTTATAGTAGAAAAAAATGCCGGCTTGTATATTGAAGATAAAGAAGCAACAGAAAAAAACTTTGTAGAAGCCGTATCTTGCTTGGTTAATGATAAATCTCGTTTAGAAACTTTGCAGAAAAATTCGTTAGCTCTCGCAAAATTTGATGGCACAGAAAAAATTGTCGAACAACTGAAGGCGATAGTAAATGGAAAAAATTTATGATAATGCGGTCAAATTATTGACTTCGCAGGGGAAATTTTATATTAATTTAGGTTTAGAGAGAATTTCTGCAGTTTTGCAATTGTTAGGAAATCCTCAGAATGATTTAAAATGTATTCATGTTGCAGGAACGAACGGAAAGGGCTCTGTTTGTGCAATAATTTCAACTATTTTGGCAAAAGCTGGCATGAAGGTTGGATTATATACAAGTCCGCATATTTTTAATTACACGGAACGAATTAAAATTAACGGCGTTGATATAACAAAAGAAGATTTTGCTAATTTGGTGTTTGAGATTTGCGCAATTGCAGATAAAAATGATATTCATCTTACCGAGTTTGAAATTTTAACTGCAGTTATGTTCAAATATTTTGCAGATAATAATGTTGAAGTAGTTGTCCTAGAAACAGGTTTGGGAGGGCGTTTTGATGCTACCAATGTTATAAAAACAAACCTTTGTTCAATAATTACTCATATTGATTTAGATCATACTGATCGATTGGGAAATACAAAATCTAAAATCGCATTTGAAAAAGCAGGAATTATTAAACCAAATTGTCCTGTGTTTACATCAGAAGGCTATGAGGAAATCAAGGATAAAGCAGATGCCGAAAATTCTCTGTTTGTAATGGTTGCACCGTTTGAAGATACTACCAATCTTGCGTTGAAAGGAACTTGTCAGCAGGAAAATTTATCACTTGCCCTTGCTTCTGTTCGCTATTTGTTTCCACAGATAAGTGAAGCGACTATTCAAGAAGCGTTGACTGAAGTTAAGCATCCGTGTCGTTTTGAATTGTGTAGAGATGATTTGATAATTGATGCTTCTCACAATCCGAATGGTGTAATGGCGTTGCGTGAAAGCTTGGATTTTTATTATCCATATAAAAAACGTTGTTTTGTATTTGGTTGTTTGAAAAATAAAGATTATGAAAAGATGATACAAATTTTGTTTTCTCGTGGAGATGAGATTTATTTTTATCATTTTAACAATCCAAACTCTTGTTCAATAGAAGAGTTGCAAGCTGTTTGTGAGTATCCTTCGCATAAATTTAAGTCCCTAGACGAGTTGCCTAAGGACTATATGAAAATTATTTGCGGTTCTTTTTATATGCTTAATGAGATTGTTCCTGAGTCACTTGTGCTTCAGCCATTTCTTCAAGAAGGTTTGTAACTTTTGCAGGTTCAAAATCAGTGCATGAATTCCAAATAAGGGTTGGTTTCTGACCTGTAATTGATGGACTTGGGTAATCGCTGTTACAAAAACCTTTTAACATATTTGTTGAGCCATCAACATTTGAAGTGAAATATTTACAACAACTGCAAATTTTTAACACAAAACCGTAGTCATTGAGCTTTTGGCGAATTTCTTGCAATGCATCAATCATTCTTAAGTGTCTGCCAGTTACAAATTTTTTCTTTTTGTACATAAATTTGATTTTTGCTAAACCTGATTCTGAGATGAATTCTAATTTGCAAGGTAATTCTCTTCCGGCTGTATTCATTACAAATGCATCTATTGCTAGTTTTTCGGTGTCTTCCGGAAGTTCTTCTTTTTGAGTTATTTTAGCTCGAATACTTCTTACTGGAGGAAGGTTTTTAAGAATATGACATAACGAATATATTGGATATAGGCACAATAACACGATTTCTTTAAATCTTAATTTCGAATTGATTAGGCTGATTCCAAAACCTGCAATAAGGATTAAGAATGATAAAAGAACAATTCTGAAATCTACAAAGAAATAGTATCTGTAAGAATGTTTCATTACTGCAGCGTAAACGAGCAATAACATCCAAATATTTGGATTAAGTAATGAAAATGTATGTTCAGCGAATACAAAATTATTTGACCAAACTTGTGTAAAGCAATTTTTGAATAAGTCTAATCTTGCGGATAATCTTGGTTTTCTAAATTCGTAGTTGGCTGTGTCAACATAAGTTTGGATATTTGGATTGTAAGTACAAGGACATTTGATTTTTGACAAAAGCATACTGTATTTTAGTTCGGCGTTAATGTCTTTGAAGTCAACAGAACCGACTTCATCAACTAAATCTTTTTTGATAACGAAAACGCCAGAATCAGCACTAGCTGCTAATCCGAACAAAGAACGAGCTTTACGCATAAAGTTCATGTGGTATTTTTGATAAGCTGCTTTGATTTTATCAATTGGTCCTAAATTGTCAGTAATAATAAGAGTTTCACCACTTAATACGCTGTGGTTAACAAGACCTGAATTTATAGAAGTTAAAAAGTTTGACGGGATACTTCTATCAGCATCAATAAATACGTAAGAATCAATAGTTTGATCTTTGCATAATCTTTCAATAAGCATTGATACGGCTTGGTCTTTCCCAACAGTACCAACACCTGTGATGTTGATAAGGTTAACAAATCCGTCACCGACAAAAAGTTGTTCAGAACCGTCAGAACAATTGTCTAGAATTACAAAAACTCTAAAATTGTTTATTGGATAATCTTGCATTTTAAGTTCTTTTACAAGGTTTTCAAGCGTAATTCTGTTGTTCCTTGCATAAATTACAACTGCTAGGTTATCTTTTTCTTCGTACTGAGAATATCTTTTTTCAATCTTAAATGGTTTGTCGTTAAGATTTCTGATAGCTAGTGCCAAGAAATACAATGAATAAATTGCAACGTAAATATATAAAATGTCTAAAATTAATTCCATAATAATCCTTTCACAATAGTATTATATTTCAAGATAGCACAAAAATCTATTGAATGTAAACAATTGTATGTTGAATTGTTTACAGCATTAAAACTATTAAAAAAGTCCTGTTGAAAACAGGACTTTCGTAGTTATATTTATCTGAATTACTAAACTAATTCAACAACTTTCAAGGCGTTTCTTGAAGCGATTTCAACAAGGCTTCTAGCTGTTGCCATCATTGACAAATCTGAATCCATTTTGTTGATGCAAGAACCACAACCGATTGCTGATGCACCAGCTGCAAATGCGAATGGTGCAGTTGTTGGGTTGATAGCTGTTGCTGTCATAATAGGCAAGTCGATATTTCTAGAAAGTTCAATTGTATTAGATAGAGTCAATTCAGCTCTTTCCATCAAGCCTCTAGCACCTTCTGAAATGTGGTCTGCTGAGAAGTGACCTTCTGTTTGGATTAGGTCGATACCCATTGTTTCTAGTTTCCTAGCCAAATCAATTTGGTCAGCAATTGACAATTCGCCAGGAATAGTTACACAGAAGAAAGTTCTTGTGTCGCCAAGCATATCCATAGTTTCTCTAACCAAAGACATAACTTGATCAGCTGAGAAAGACATTCCTTTTTTGTAAAGAACATCAAAGTTGCCAAGTTCAATTGCGTCAGCACCAAGTTCAACAGCTTTAACAAGTTCTGATGGAACGATTGATGATACGAAAATTGGCATATCTGTCATATTTCTGATTTCAGAAATAATTTCAGGTTTAGCACAGATATCAACTGCTGAAGCACCTGCGTTTTCTGCTGAAGATACAACTTTTTTAATGTTTTCGATATCAAAGTTGTCTATACCAGCGATAACTTTTACAGCTCTTTTTTCTGTCAAATGTTGTTTAAATAAATCAATTCTGCTCATTTTAAAAATTTCCTTTCTTATAAAATGTGAAGTTTTTTCTGAATTATACATTAAAATTGTAATAATTACAATAACTAACCAGAAAAAATTTTTCAGGAGTAATGAATAAATCTCTAAACACTGCATAATATTAGTAAAAGGGGAGTAAAATGCAAAAGAAAATATTTTTTTATCTGTCGTTTTTGTTCTTAACAATTTTGCCAGTGTCTGCGCAGAATTTTGGTGCAGATGAACTTATAAATATCAATGTATATGAACGAATAAATCCTGCGATTGTTGCGATAGAGGCAAATATCGCGGATGGATTTTCTGCCGGAACCGGGTGCGTAATTCGCTCTGATGGCGTGATTTTGACAGGATCTCACGTAATAGATGGAGCTAAAGAAATTGATGTTACAACTTCTGATGGGAAAATTTATAAAGCGTCAGTTCTTGCAAAAATGGGAAAAAACAAGGACTTAGCTTTGTTAAAAATAGTGCCAAAGTCAAGATTAAGAACAATTTCATTTGGAGATTCTTCTGATGTAAAAGTTGGTCAAAAAGTCTTAGCAATAGGAAACCCATTTGGCTTTTCTGGAACATTAACTTCCGGAATAGTGTCAAGAATAGATTATGCAAAAGGGAGAATTCAAACAGATGCAGCGATTAACCCCGGATGTTCAGGTGGCCCTCTCTTGAATTCTCAAGGAGAAGTTATTGGCATTTCTCAATCTATTTACAATCCAGATAATAATATTTCCAATATTGGTATTGGTTTTGCAATTCCGATTAATGATGCAAAAAAGTTTATAGAAACGGCAAATTTGGATAATACAACTCTTAAAGGCAAAAAGAAATTTGCAATGAAAGAGTAATGAATTCCTGCGACACTAACTTGTTAATAAGCTTGTTTGAATAATCTTTTCATGATACAATTGGCGCAAGGAGAAGCTTGTGATAGAATTTTTCGGACTATGTGTTCAAAACTTAATAAAAAGCATTAAATACCTTTTTCAGGTACGATTTTCTGCTGTTTTGGCACAGGCTGCGGCAATTAGTTATGATTCTTTACCGATATCATTAATAATTGCTTTTATTGCAGCTGCTGTTATTGCAATTCAGGTCTCAAAACAATTTTTGATGAGTGGTGCAGAAGCTTATATTGGTGGAACAATTGCTGTAGTTATGATTAGAGAAATAGCTCCTGGTTTTGTTGCTTTGGCAATAGGGGCAAGAGCCGGTACGGCGATTTCTGCAGAAATTGCAAATATGCAGGTAACAAGTCAAGTTGACGCAATGAAAACTCTTAAAGTCGATCCTGTGGGTTACTATTTCACTCCAAGAATTTTAGCTGGAGTAATAACTGTTCCTATGGTTGTTTTATTAGCAGAATTTGTTGGAATAGTAGGTGGAATGTTAGTTTCACAGGCAACAATTGACTTACATCCTGCAAGATATATGAATTCTGCTTGGTTGTGGATGTCAACTCGTGATATTTATATAAGTTTGCTTAAAGCTTCAATATTTGGAGGACTGATTTCGTTGGTTTGTGCAACACAAGGCTACAGTACCAAAGGTGGTGCTAAAGAAGTTGGTACATCTACAACTCAAGCAGCAATTTTGTCTACAATTTATATGCTAATTGCAGATTTTTTGGTGAATTTAGTATTTTATATAATGTAGAAAGGATGATTGATGAAAATTTTTGATATAAGAAGAGCTGT
>USOK01000050.1 GCA_900556295.1 uncultured bacterium
CCAGTTTCAACTTAAACCCGCATGACTTTTCAACAAGAGCAGAAATCTCGTCATTATATGAATTTATAACTCCTGTTAAGAAAAACGGAACTATTAAAAACAATACATAAACAGCAATTATAAAAGATACTACAGTAATACCTATATATTTCCAAAATTTTCTCATAATCATATCCCTCTTTGGTTACAATTCTAACATAATTAAAGATATTACAAAACTTTTTAACAAATTTTATACTTATTTCTTTTTGCGTTCAGGATAGCAATTCCACTTAATCGCTTCATTTTTCCGAAACCAAGTAAGCTGACGTTTTGCATAATTTCTTGTATTTTGTTTTAATTTATCTTTTGCTTCTTCCAAAGACAATTCCCCATCAAGATAAGAGATAATTTCTCTATATCCGATTGTATCAGTTATATTAGGAATTCGTCCATGCTTTGCTAACAAACGTTTTGTTTCCTCTACAAGTCCTTGTTCAACCATTATGTCAACACGTTTATTAATCCTTTCATACAGTTCTTCTCTTGGGAAATTAAGTCCTATCCACTCAACATCAAACTCGCTATTTTTTGTTCCTCGAGCGAGATGAAGAGGTTTACCAGTGAGTTTAACGACCTCAATATATCTAATAAGCTTTTTCTTGTCATTTCGTTCAACCAAATTTCCGGCTTTTTCATCCAACTTCATTAGTATATCAAGAAGGTCATCGCAATCCATTGCAGAAAGCTTTTCCCTTAGCTCATAATCTGGGCGAATATCTGGTAAAGCATAATTTTCTAACAACACTCTGAAATATAATCCTGTTCCACCTGTAACAATTGGGGTTTTCCCTTTAGCTAGAATATTTTCAATACAAACTTTTGCATTTTGAACATACAAACCAGCCGAATAATTGTATTCTGGGTCAACAATATCAATCATATAGTGTGGAATACCCTGCATCTCCTCAACGGTTGGTTTAGCGGTTCCAATATCCATACCCTTATACACGAGTCTGGAATCCGCCGAAACAACTACACCGTCAATATTTTTTGCAAGCTCAACGGCATAAGCACTTTTTCCGCTTGCAGTTGCACCAACTATTGCAATAACTTTATTCATCTGCATTCCCTACATATTTTCTGTTAAAATACAAGAAAATAAAAATAATCAAATATACAGAATAATAATACATAACAACACTCATTATAATGAATGCTAACGGATTTATTACTGCAAATGTATTAATAAATAACAATAAAAAGCCAATAAACCACAATATCAAATAAATTCGAACAGTGGTAAAAAAATCCTTAAACAGTTTTACAACAGAACGCCAAAGAGCAACAAGTGGATTTTGTGTACAACAAATTATTTCTGGAATCCAAAGCGTCAAAAGATACATTACAATTGATGTTACGACAATAAAAAGTAAACTCCACTTTCCAAAAAATATAATCTGTTCAATTGACAATTTGTCAATAAAAGCTGCCGTTCCTTGATTTGCTGAAAGCTCAGTACTTATCGCTAAATCCTGCAAATGTTGCATCGAATTTGCATCAAGTCCACCAATTATATTTACCCCTAAAAAATATACAATAGGTGTCGCAATTATCTGAATTACAAAAAATATTAAATACACACCAACAAAAGGTAGAAAATATTTTCCAACTCCTTCCGGAAATTGCTTAAAAAGGTTCAATGTAGCTCTTGCTCTATCTTTGTCCAAAACAAAGACTTTTTTTGAAAGCTTAATAGCCCCCTCAATCATATTGAACCAGCCAGCACAAAATATTCCAAACATAACAAGAACTGTCAACGAAGCAACCAAGAATTTTGGCGTAGAATCGATATTTGACTTTGAATACAAAGAATACAAGTCCAAAATCTTGATAAAAACAATCAATGGAATTACTAATATCAAGTTATAATTCGTTATCTTACCAGCTTCTTTGAATAGTTCACGCATGATTTAAGGTTCTCCTACCCACTTATTTTGTAACAGTTTCGTCTTTTTGAGCTTTTGCAAGTTTACGTTTTCTTCTTCTCATCAAATCAACAAACGCTTCTAACCTTGTCAGATAACCAGCTTTACCAGTTTGTTCATCCATAATTAATGGCAAAATAGGAATATCGCAATTTTCTCTCATCGCAGGAAAAATGTTTTGTGACATAATTTCCGGCATACAAGTAAACGGACTTATATGAATAATACCATCAATTCCCCGTTCATCGGCATAAGCAACATCCGAAACACATTCCAAAGAGTCTCCACCGATATCTCGCATCAAATAAGGTTTTGCAAGCCTATAAGCTCGTTGCAAGTGAGTTTCTCCTTCTCTAAAAGCCTTTGGAATAATTGCATCTTTAATAAAACTGCTAACCGTCAAACTTCTTCTTACCTGAACTCCCATTTTTCCAAGTTCTTTTGTTATATTTTGATTTGAAAATGCATCACAAACAAGATAGATTTCACCAGTCAAATCAACTTTCAAAACCTCTTTTTTAGGATCAATTTGAACTTTCTTCATTTCATCAAACGCAAGTTTTTTGGCACGTTTCAAATCTCTTGAATGCTCAACATCTTTAACATATTGTAAGGCTTTTGCATAATGCTTATCAGCATCACCCTGATTGATTTCGCGAGCTCTGTAATACGCCAAATTTTCTTCCAAATCATCAAGCAAGAACATTTTTCTGATTGCAATATTGATAGCTCTTGCGAACAAAATTGGGTCGTTTTTCCCACTTATGTCCTTTAATACATTATACATACCTTTAATCCCGTCATATAGAGATAATTCAATATATCTTGCATGATACCCCATGTCCAGAAGAGCGTTTTCAATACTATTTCCGTACTGACCTAAACGGCAACACCCTGGAGATGTAATCATTGCAACGTAATCTGCACCTCCTTCAATTGCCTCAATAAAGTTACCTAAAATCAATTTGTAAGGCAAACAAATAGCCTCAGGAGAATGTTTGGTACCCAAAGACAATGTTTTTTTACTTGTATAAGGCGGAATAAAAGGTTCAACACCAATCTTTTTAAGGGCTGCAGCCCAGGCTATACATACTGTTCCCATATGGGGAAATGCTACTTTAACTTTTTTATTTTCTTTACTCATTTTATTTTCTCTTATATTATTTTTGTGTAAATTTTAAATCTGGATGACGTGCCGCAAGAGTTTCATCCAAACGTTTTACTGGAGTTGAATGTGGGGCTGAAATAACTTTTTCAGGATTTGTTTTAGCCTCCTCTGCAATTTTTAACATAGCATTAACAAATTCATCCAAGACTTCTTTATTTTCTGATTCCGTCGGTTCAATCATTATTGCCTCATGAACAATCAATGGAAAATAAACCGTTGGCGGATGGGTATTTTCATCCATTAACGCTTTTGCAATATTCAAAGTTGAAACTCCATTTTCATGCTTTTGTTTTTCACCTGAAAGAACAAACTCATGCATACAAGGCTCATCATAAGGTAACAAATAAGAACCCTTCAACTTTTCTTTTAAATAATTAGCATTTAATACAGCATTTTCACTAGCTTCTTTCAAATTGTCACCCATCATCAAGATGTAAGCATAAGCTCTTACAAGTACTCCGAAATTGCCGTAAAAACCTTTTACACTTCCAATTGAATGTTCCAAATTGGAATTTCTATAATATTTTTTTCCATCAAAAGCAACAGTCGGAACAGGCAAATATTCTTTTAATTTTTCTACTACACAAACAGGGCCAGCACCTGGGCCACCACCACCATGCGGAGTTGAAAATGTTTTGTGCAAATTTAAATGCACAACATCAAATCCCATAAGTTTTGGATTTGTATATCCCATAATTGCATTGAAATTAGCTCCATCATAATATAATAGTGAACCATTTTCGTGCATCAATTTTGAGATTTCAAGAACATTTTCCTCATAAATTCCAAGAGTATTTGGGTTAGTCATCATAATCCCGGCGACATCGCTATCCAAAAGGGTCTTCAATGCATCAATATCAACCTGCCCTTTTTCATTTGATTTAACAGGCACAACATCAAAACCACAAAGATGGGCACTTGCAGGGTTAGTACCGTGTGCAGAATCTGGAATTATAACCTTTTTTCTTTTTTCGCCTTTTACTTCAAAATATTTCTTTATGACCATCATGCCTGTTAATTCACCATGAGCTCCTGCTGCCGGTTGTAATGTTACGGCATCCATTCCTGTAATTTTTTTCAACGCTTCTTGCAATTTAAACATAAGTTCTAGAGCGCCTTGACAATCATTATCATCAGAAAGAGGGTGAAGATTAACAAAATTTTCCAATCCTGCAAGAAATTCGTTTACTTTCGGATTATATTTCATAGTACATGAGCCTAACGGATAAAAACCTTTCTCAATACAGAAGTTCTTATCAGAAAGCTCTTTGTAATGACGCATAGCATCAAGTTCACTAACACTTGGCAAACCAATATTCCCATTACGCACAAACTTTTTATCTAGAAAGCTTAAATCTTCTTCTTTGTCTGTCAGAGCAATTCCGACAACCCCATTACTTTTTTCAAATATTGTTTTCACTATAAAATCCCCTGTTTTTTTAAATCCCTTTTAATTTTATCTAATCCTGACTGAATAATACGAGAAATTCTAGATTGAGAAATATTGAATTCCTCTGCAATTTCTCTCAATTTTTTCTCTTTAAAGAATTTATATTCAATAAGTTCTCTTTCCCTTGCAGGAAGCTTTTTCATAGATTCAATTATTTCGGCTTTTAATTCAACAAGTTCAATAGATTCTTCCGGCGTTTTATCCTCTGCCTTAATCTGAACAGGCACTTCTGCATCCTGCATTTCGTCAATAGAAAGAATTGTTTTGTAAACTTCTTCTCTCAAGTTGCCATTCTCTTCTGAACTCTGCTGACGTCTGTTTTTAAGTGTATACCACTTATAACGACGTCTAACTTCGTTACGAATTGCCCATTTTATAGCAGTTGATAAATATGTATTGTTATAATTTTCTGGAGAATGATTTTTAAATAAAATGTATAAAGTATGATTCCCAATATTTATAAGTTCAGGTAAATCAATCAAATGCGAAGATGAAAATTTTTGGTATTCCACCTTTGCAATAGTTTCTATTAAATCTTTATAATCCCTTAGATTTATCTTTTGTTGAACGTTTTGTTTTGCTGTCATGACTATAACATTTTCCTATTAAAAACATTTCCCTGTAAACATAATAGCAAAAAAAAATATAGAATACTAGACAATGTAATTTTCCTTAACATAAATTATATTAATTTTGAGTAAAAAGTGAATGGTGAGTCGTTAGTAGTCTTTTCGCTTGCAATTGTTTAATAACAAATTTAGTACTTGTTTGAAAAGTACCGTTCACTATTCACTACTCACTATTCACTAGATTACAAAGGAGATCTTATGAAAATACTATTCTGCACAGACGGTTCAAAAATAAGTTTTAACGCTCTAAAAAATATAACCAATTGGGTCAAACAAGCGACAATAGACACTATTTGTGTAACTGATTGGAATATATTACCAGATGAAATAGATATCGAAGATCAAAATTTCACATATTCCTGCGCAAATGTAGCTGACACTATTTTAGACTTTGCAGAAGAAGAAATTCACAAAACTGGATTTAATATTGGTAGACGCATAAAGTATTGTGGCTCAGCTGTAGAAAGTATTTTAGAGCAGATAGAAAAAGAGCAATATGACTTAATCTTAATGGGCTCTCATGGCAAAAAGGGAATCCAAAAATGGCTTGGTTCTGTTTCTCAAGAAATTATTAACAGTAGTCACATATCAAACTATATAGCAAAAGAAGAAAATCAAAAAAAACGAGTCTTGTTTACAACCGATGGCACAGATTGTTCTCTTTCAGTTATCAAAAACGTTATAAAAGAGATTAATCTAGCTGACAAAGAAATACATATTTGTATGGTCAATGAAGACCCTAACTTTTTATTCCTAGAGGGAACTCTTGATACAAATTGGCTTTTAGATATCCAAAAACAACAACAGATATATGCATCAAAAGCCATCGATAAAATTAAAACAGTAATAAAAAACCAAGATGTAAACATCTGCCAAACATCTATTTTAAATGGTATTCCAGCCCAAGAAATAATTAATTATGCACAAAAATATAACATTGACTTAATTATCCTAGGTTCTAGAAACAAATCCAAAATTGATAGATTTTTGATGGGGTCAGTAAGTAAACGAGTTCTTGAAAATGTTAAAAGTGATGTATGGCTTATAAGATGTAAAAGTTAAATTCTTGACCATTGATAAAAAAAGTGGCATAATTAACCTATGTTTAAATATTATGGGAAATATGCGCCATATTTATTCTTATTACCATCTGCAGTAGTTTTGGTAATATTCTTTTTCATCCCATTTTTTCAAACTTTTTTATTAAGTTTTTTAGACTACTCTACAAATATTTATAAACCTGAATTTATTGGAGTAGCAAATTATGTAAAATTATTCCACAATCCTGTTTTTTATAAAGTTTTATGGAATACTTTTATTTATTTGTTTATTGCTGTGCCAATATTGGCAATATTCCCACTATTTTTGGCTGTTTTGATAAATCAGAAAATCAAAGGGGTAACCCTTTATAAAATTTTGATCTATTTACCGGTAATTGTTTCAATCGTTGTTGCAGCTATCGCCTTCAAATGGCTTTATGCAGACCAAGGAATTTTAAATTATGTTGTAACGAGTCTTGGTTTCAAATCCATAGGTTGGTTAACCGATCCAAATTACGCACTTTATTCCGTTATCATAGTTACGATTTGGAAAGGGATTGGTTATTATATGATAATCTATTTAGCTGCACTAATGAGTGTTCCAAATGAATTGTATGAAGCATGCGACATTGATGGCGCAAGCTTTTTAACAAAACATTTAACCGTAACAGTTCCGCATATCATGCCAACAATCGCACTTGTTACAACAATCAGTGCAATTTCTGCAATGAAAGTTTTCGCTGAAATATATGTAATGACCAAAGGTGGTCCGTTAAATTCCAGCAAAACTATAGTTTACTACATTTATGAAAGAGCCTTTGAAAACCTTGACTTAGGGATAGCATCTGCGATGGCAGTTGTCTTACTTATTATTGTAATGGTATTTTCTTTGATAAATATTTTCTGTTTTGAAAGGAAAAAATATGAGATTTAGGGAGAAAAAAGCGAATGTAGGTCGGATTTGCCAATCAGACAATGAAATAGGTTTAGATGCAAAGAGGCATAGAAACATAGAGGCAAAGTCTGTATCGGAAGTTATTTTTGAAAATAGTGGCAATTTTCGTCATTCTGAGCGTCAGCGAAAGAATCTAGCTAATGTTACGAGTGCAGGTGAGGGGAAAATTCTTATAAATAAATATCGTGCGGCAAAAATAAGGAGCACATTTCTTTCGCATCTTATATTAATTTTGGTTTCTTTAATCTCTGTTTTTCCGTTTATTTGGCTGATTTCAACATCACTGAAAGGCAATAGTGAAAACATTTTTGCATATCCGCCACAAATTATTCCACAAGACTTTACTTGGGCAAACTATACAGGCGTTTGGGATAAAGTTAATTTTATCGGTTACTTCATAAACAGTATGATTGTAGCCGGTGGAACGGTTGTTTTAAACCTTATTTTGTCTGCAATGGCTGGCTATCCACTTGCTCGAATGGAATTTAAGGGAAAAAAAATAACATTTTTTGCAATATTAGCAACAATTATGATTCCATTTCAAGCAATTATGTTACCTGTTTATTTGATTACTTTAAAACTTCATTTAACTGATAATGTAAATGATTTTGCCGGATTTATGGGACTTATAATGCCATTCGCGGTTAGTGCATTTGGAATATTTTTAATGCGACAGGCATTTTTAGGAATTCCCAAAGAAATGGAAGAAGCTGCTATTGTTGATGGATGCAATGTTTTTCAAGTATTTTGGAAAGTTCTTATGCCTATGGTAAAACCATCTTTGGCGGTTCTTGCAATATTTACATTTATCGGCTCTTGGGGCGAATTTTTATGGCCAAGCATTGTCTTGACGAAAGAGTCAATGTATACACTACCGGTTGGAGTAAACAATTTACAAGGAATGTTTAGTTCTAACTGGCGATTTATTGCCGCAGGATCAATTCTTTCAACAATTCCAATCCTAATATTTTTCTTAGCAATGCAAAGATATTTTATTTCCGGTGAAAACGAAGGTGCCGTAAAGGGATAGTTTCTTTACGGCAGAACACTTCATTTTATTTTTCAAAGAAACTTTTTGGTTTATACAGGTTATCCCAATAAGTTTTGGATGTATTGAACGGATTTTGATCTCTTAATGCATATCTGTAAAAACAAGTTCTATCATTAGCTTCGTTAATTCCACATTTAAATATTGATTGTCCATCAATACCGGCATCAAAATAAAAGAAATCATAGCCATAACGATTTGGACCTTTGTACGGACCATTTGTATCAAAAAATATTGTTGCAATTGCACAACTTGCATAACAAGTTCCAAAAGCATCTATTTGCCCAATTAAAGATCCGTCAGGCAACAAATAATAAGTTGGAGTTAAATTCCCTGAGGTTGCATACAAATGTCCCCAATCAGCAGGTTCACCCCAAAAAGTTTTTGTAAAAAGTGGATGAGTTGAAACATTTTTATGATTCATATTGTTCATAATTTCTTGCCGTCCAAGTTTTTTAGCACCTTTAAATTGTTTTTCCCAAACCTGATTATATTCTTTATAAACAGGTTCATAAATGCTTGCTTGAGAACCATTTGGGAGATTAAACAAGTTCATATCCGAGTAATCACTCAATCCTAAATCATTCAAAGTGTATTTCAAAGCCTGATTTACAATACTATTAGTTTTTTGAAACCTTGTTCTTAACTCATGAATTTTATATTTTGTTATCAGTGACGGCAATGTCATAGCTGCAACAATCCCGATAATACCAAGGCTAATTAGGACTTCGGCAAGAGTAAATGCTGTGCATTTACGTGAAAAGTGAGAAGTGAAGCGTGAAAAGACCGTATCAATAAATAAACTGATTTTTCTCCCAAACATCATGAATTTATTTAGCGGTATGCACCGCAGTTGTTTCGGGAGGTCGGAATTGCTATCCCGACAAATACTATTTAAATTGAACCCCTCTCTGAAATTTCTAAGCTCACACAATT
>USOK01000051.1 GCA_900556295.1 uncultured bacterium
TTATATTTTTAACGACTATAATTTTATTATATAGAAAATAATTGGGAGTAAGAATTATGAAATTTGTTGTAAAAAAAGATGATTTGTATAACGGTATTAAAATTGTAGAAAGAGCAACTTCTGCAAAAGCACTTCAACCTGTGCTTTTAAATATTTATATCGAAACTATTGGTACAAGCGCTATTAAACTTGTTGCAACAGATTTAGATTTGACTGTAATTGCTGAAGTTGATGCTCAAGTTGAAGAGGAAGGAAAAATCACATTACCTTCAAAGACTTTAAATGAGATAGTTTCAAAACTCGGTGACAAACTTATTACTTTTGAAATGACAGAAGGTGAAACTTCAGTAAATATAACATGTCAAAATTCAAAATTTGACATTATTGGCATTTCAGCGAATGAATTTCCTCCTGAATTTTCTAACGTTAGCCTAAATGACGATGAAGGTTTTGAAATTGAAATCAGACCATTTGCAAAAGCTGTACGTCAAGCAGGTTTTGCTGCTGCAAGTTATGAAACAAGTAATCTTCTTTCAGGTATCGTTTTTAATATTTCAAATAATGTTATGGAAATTGCTTCAACTGATGGAAACCGTCTAGCAAGAGTACGTGAAACTATTGATAATAAAGAAAATATGGCTCAACAATTAATTATTCCTTCAAAGACTTTGAACGAATTTATAAAGATGAGTAGTTTTATTGATGAAGATTCTGTGAAAATTTACACAGAGAAATCGAAATTAATAATCAAATCAGAAAAAACAATGACAATTTCAAGATTGCTTGATGGTCAATTTCCTCAATATAACAAACTTATTCCTAACGAAAGTCCGAAAGAAGCAATGGTAAATGTTTCTCAAATGACATCGGCTTTGGAACGTGTATCAATCATGGTTAATGAAAAAACAAGTATTGTTAAATTGGAATTTAGTCATAATACATTAAAATTAACGGCTGACACACCTGATTCCGGTAAATCAGAAGAAAGTATTGATATTGATTACGCAGGTGAAGATTTAACAATTGCATTCAACTACAAATATGTTTTGGAAGCTTTGAAAAACATTGATTCAGATGAAGTGAAAGTTGGATTAAATACTCCACTTTCAGCTACAATGTTTAAACCTAATAGCGAAGAAGATTATGTTTGCTTGATTATGCCTGTACAAATTAGGTAGTAGTGCAGTTGATACGGTAGGTCAGGCTGTGCTTGACAAACAATGAATAGTAGAAGTAGGTCGTAATTCCGATCTACAGAAACTAAGTTCTCTAATGACAGCTCCGCCGTCCGTGTAGGATATAAAAAATAAACAAAAAGGCGGTAAATAATTACCGCCTTTACACATCCATAATCATCAGCTAAGACACTTATTTTGTAACAAGGTCTTCTGTCTCTTCAATCTTTTTCATCACTTCGTCAATCTGTTCTTTACAGTATTCAAGAAACATACCTAATTCTTCTTTAAAACTGTATACACCTGGCCAAGAAATATATCCGTACATTAAACTTCTCCTTATATTGTCTAACCTTTTAACAATTTATTTATCGACAAGTTTGGAGAAAAACTTTAATATTTTTATTCGTTTTTTAATAATTTGTTACAATACGAATTAATATCGTTACATTTATACTTAGGAATATAGTCTACGCCATAATTTTGGGCAATTTGTTTTATATTTTCTGAAGCAGAAATAATTATAATTTTTGTATTTTTGTATTCATTGAAAAATTTAATTTGTTTTATAAACCATTCTCCGGCATAAAGCGGTAAAAAATCAGGTTCCATCTGCATATCTGTTAAAATAATATTATATGGCTCATCAATTGACGCAGTAACTCTCTCAACCCCTTCTTTAGCCGAAAAAGCAGTATCTATTTCAACGTTTTGATTAAAAATCTGCAAAACTGCATCTTTATGATACAAAACCCATCTGTTTGAATCATCAACTATCAAAATTTTTGGATTCACTTAATTACTCCTCTTCTAAGGATTCTTTGATATATCTAGCAGGATTGTCAATTAGATATTGAAGTTCACCGGGTTCTTTAATATAACCGAAATCAAACTGTTCACCGTTTGATGCGAATGAAACCATTCCATAGTCCATAATTCTGCCCATTGTTGTTTGCGAAATATCAAGCATATCGAGTTTTGATAACGGAATATCAATTTCTTCCGGATTAAGTACACCAATTTTTATATGTGCAAATTTTGTTGTAACAACGATTTTGTCAGAGTTAAATCTCAAAATAGGATAAACTATTGGGATAAGTATTAAAAATACTATAATCCAACTGAAAAAGCTGTGTGTGTTCAAAAATATGAACCAAAAATACAAGAAAAACACAGGAGTCAAAAATATTGGCCAAAACAATGCCATCCAATGTTTTTTCACATCATAAATAACAAGCTCTTCACTATCTTCGTTTGGAAGTTCATATTCCGGTTCAATCGGTTCCGGATGTTGATTATAGTGATGTACAACATACTCATTTTCAATATTTGTTTGTTCAACAACAGGCTCATTAGGCTGAGAAAATTCCTGCTCTGCTGCTAAACTATATCCGCAATATCTACAAAAATTATCATTTTCTTTTACCGGTTTTCCGCAATTTGGACAAAACATTGTTTACTCCTTTGTGAACTGATTTTAGCATATCATTTGACTTTAGTCAATTAAAGGTTTACCATTATTAAACGGAGGAATTATGGTAGATAAACAAGAACTTTTAAGATTATACAATTTAGAATTAGATGAACTTTTAGCAAAATCAGCGCAATATATAAAAAACGAGGTAGAATTTTGCTCACTAATTAATGCGCGTAATGGCAAATGCTCGCAAAACTGCAAGTATTGTGCACAAAGTTCCCATTATCGTACTCATATTGACTCTTATCCGCTTGTAGAAATTGAAGAGGTTAGAAAATCCGCACTGGATGCAAAATCTCATCATGCATCAAGATTTGCAATCGTAACATCTGGCAAAACTCCTGATGAAAGCGATTTTAACAAAATGCTTGAAATGATTAAAGAAATCAACAAAATTGATGGTTTGAATAGTTGTGCATCTATCGGAATTCTTAATGAAGAACAGGCTAAAAAACTTGCAGAAAGTGGTTTAAAAAGATTTCACCATAATATAAATACGGCAAAGTCATACTATCCTGAAGTTTGTACAACTCACACTTGGCAAGACAGACTAAACACTTGCAAATTAGTCAAAAAATACGGCATGGAATTATGTTGCGGTGTAATTTTAGGTATGGGTGAAAGTATTGAGCAACGTGTAGAAATGGCACTTGAACTTGCAGAAATTCAGCCAGATTCAATCCCTATCAATATTTTAATGCCAATTCCTGAAACTCCGTTTGAAAATTACCTTGACAAGATTGATGAAGAAAATGTTTTGAGAACATTAGCAATATTTAAAATATCAAACCCTAATTCTATTTTACGTTTTTGCGGGGGCAGAATGAGATTGTCGGAAGAGAATCAACGTAAAGCTCTACAAACTTGTGTTGAAGGAATTATGGTTGGCAATTACTTAACAACAATTGGCAAAAATCCTGATGAAGATATCAAAACAGTTACCGTACTTGGTAAAATTATTGTAAAAAACTCTTAACAAATCCTAAAGTTTTTGTACTTTTTTGCCGTATATATTTGGCGTAAGAAAGGTTATAAAAATGAGTGGTGAAGAATTTTTTCAAATTAATAGTTCAACCCCTATGGAAGGTGGTTATAGTTTTTACACAAGTACAACAGGAACAACTTCAACAAGTGCAAATTCATTTGTGAGCGCTTGGGATGCAGAAAAGCAAGCTAGACAAAAGGGTAATTCATCCCAAAAAACTAGTTCTAAACAAACACAAAACAGTCAAACAGGTGCAAAACTTCATTCTGAATGGCAACCTGTTTTAAAAGCCGGTGCAAAAGAAAAACAGAAAAATTTTAAAAGTGATCCAAATATTTCGCTAAAATTTTTTAATGGAGTTGCTTCAGCTGCCAAAAACTTGAACTGTAAGTCTGAAGATTTGGCAGCTGCTATGTTTTTGGAGTCTCATTTTGACCCAAAAGCCAAAAATGGTGGAGCTACTGGGTTAATTCAAATGGATAAAGAGTCATTTGACAGTATTCCAAATAGAAAATGTACATATACTCAATATTGTAAACTTCCAAGAGAAAAACAGCTGCAATATGCTGAAAAATACCTACAAATGCGTATTGATGAAAAAGGTTTAACCGGCAAACACTTGACAGGTGGACAATTGTATACACTAATTCGCCGTCCTGCAAGTATTACCAAAAAATCAGATGTTGAAAAATATCAAAGATTAATTGATAAAATAAAAAAAGTTCCTTTACGATACCAGAAATAAGTGGGGAATGATATTTTATGAATAGGTGTAAAGTCGATACAAAACATAAAGATATTTAAGCTACTTTTTAATATACTCTTTTCATTTATCACGTTTCACTTTTCATTCTTTTAACAAAATCTACATTTTTATGCTAACATATACCTGTAAACACAAAGAAAGAGGTTAATATGTTAACAAAAAATTCTAATGTTACCGTAAAATTCACTGGGGTTGATTTTGGTGAATATTCATCAAAAGTAAGTGAATTTGTTAATGAATTTTCTTCAAGAGCTAACCAAAAAGGTCAGTTTTTGAACTGGGTAAATTTGCCTGAAAATCAAGCAAAAAGAGTTGATGAAATTTATGAACTAGCTAGCAAATTAAAAGCAGCTACTGGCGCTAAAAAACTTAGCGTTATGGGTATTGGCGGTTCAAAACATACAGTAGAACACATGTTGTCTATAAATGGCTTAAACGTAAAACACGACGTTATTGAATTCTATTCAGACGTTGATTCTGCAAGCTTGGAAAGATTTTTATACAGATTAGGTAACGATGTTCTTTCTTCAAACTACCTAATTGCTTCAAAATCAGGTTCAACTTTCGAAACAAAAGACGGATTTTTGAGAGTTTTAGCTATGCTTATTGATGCATACAAAGCACAAGGCAAATCTCAAGAAGAAGCTGAAAAACTTGCTCACAAACACTTTATCGCTGTTACTGACGGAAACGCTGAAAAGAGCGAACTTAGAAGAACTTCTAACGAACAAGGTTGGTTGGGCGACTTATTCATTCATGACGATGTTGGTGGACGTTTCTCAGCATTTGACGATCACGCATTGTTCACACTTGCTTATGCAGGCATGAAAAAAGAAGATATGGTTGTTATGCTAAACGCTGCACAAGAAATTTCTTCTGAATCTTTGACCGCAGATTTGAGCGTAAATGATGCTTTGAAAGAAGGTATTTTCTGGGCTCACGCTAAAATGAACGGTATTTTGACATCAGTTCACCAATATATGGGTTCAATCTTTGAAAACACTGTATACTGGCATGCACAAATGCAAAACGAATCTGTAAAAGATACTTTGAAACAGGTTGCAAAAGTTCCAGATGCAATGCACCACTCAGCAGAAGCTCATTTTAACCCTGCTAACAAATTTGCATTCGCATTGACTGTTCCTCAAGACAACGGTGTTTGCAGAGAAAACGCTGAAAGCTATGTTGAAGCTTTGACAAAATCTTATGAAGTTACAGGTGCTTTCTTCTTAGAAACTGCAAAAACTCTTGGAATGGGCTTAACTCCTGCTGCTGCCGGTGCTTTGACTCAATTGAGAGCATTCGCAACAGTTTACCAAGAAATCGTTGAAAAAGTAATGGAAAACAAAGAATTTCCGGAAGTTTTAGACAGCGTACTTCAACCGCACGTAGAATTCTATAAAAAGAATTTGAAAGGCGGAGTTGTTGTTCCTGGAAGAATTTCTTAGGTTTTACAAAAAGGGGGCTTGTCCCCCTTTTTTGTAAAAGTAAATAAGTAAAAGTAAAGAGGAATATGTGCCAACTTATTACTTAATTGAGTTATTTAGTTAGTACCCCTCACCCTACCCTCTCCCCGTAGGGGCGAGGAGAGGACTCCATAATCAACATACTCGTATCACTAGTTGATTAACTGCTTTTGATATAGACTTTGCATATATGCCTCTTTGCCTCTAAATAAGAATTAGTGCCCTAGTAACTTAGTAACTATAACTTTAAACCTATGCCCACAAATTTTGATTTTTTAAAAAAAGTAGATAAAAACTTATATGAGATAATTGCGGAAGCCGAAGGGCTTTATCGTGATGAGTATTTCGAGCAATGTATGGTGCAGACAAGACGATTTGGAGAACATGTCTGCAAAAAAGTTTTGGGTAAAAATAGAACTACAGAAGAAACTTTCGACGAAATGCTTGCAACACTCAGCGATTGTATGACAAGCAATGTCGAAGAAAAAGAGTTTATAAACGACTTGTATTACCTCAAAAAACACGGCAATAACGCAGTACACGCAGGTTCTGTCAAAAAAGACGGAATGGAAACATTAGAATGTTTAAAACGTGCATTTGAAATAGCTATAAGCTATTGTATTTATAATCATAAAGCTGACCAAAAAATTATGCGACTTTGTTATGATACAGAACTTTTGGTTACAGGCGAAAAAACTAAAAAACTTTCTGACAGATACAAAGAAGCAAAAGCAAAAGTATCTGAAACAGAAAATTTTTCTACAAAACCAAAAACACTAAAAAAATCTAAACCATCAAATAAAATAACAACAACTTCAAACAAATCTACTTCTGCAAAGAAAAAGAAAACTAAAAAACAATCATCTGTAATGGTTTGCAAATCTAAAAAAAGTTTTCCAATATTTTGGACTTTGGTCGGAATTACGTTTATTATTTCGTTCTTGATAGTCCTTGTACTCTTTGTATCTATCCACTAAACTTTTTTATGCTACAATATCTTTAGGGAGAGGATAATGAAAGAGTGGATTTTTAATAAATATGACGCTAATGACAAGTCTTTAGTGACAAGACTTTTACATTCTAGAGGAATTAAGATAGAAGAAGAAATTTATGAGTTTTTACATCCTTTAGAAACAAAAATTATCCACCCAAAGGCTTTTTGCGATATGGAAAAAGTTGTTGAAAGACTTTCTACAGCAATTGATAATGGTGAAAAAATTGTTATTCATGGTGATTTTGATGCTGATGGAGTCACTTCAACTTCTTTACTTTACAGAACTTTCAAATACTTGGGAGCTGATGTAAATTATTTTATTCCTGACAGAGAAAAAGAAGGTCACGGTTTTGACACAAAAGCTTTGGTAAAAATTATGACACAAGTAAAACCTAAAGTCATAATATCTTGCGACTGTGGGATTTCTGATGTCGATGCGGTAAATTTTTTAAACAGCTTTAAAATAGACGTAATAATTACCGACCACCACGAAGCTCCGGAAATTCTTCCAAAAGCTTACGGAATAATTAACCCTAAAGCTCCTGATGCACTCGATGAAAATCTTACAACCAAACAAATAGAAAGCCTTACATCGCTTGCTGGTGTAGGTGTTGCATTCAAAACGGCACACGCTTTGCTTGAAAAATATAACAAACTTGAATTTATACCGGAAATCTTGCCGTATGTTGCAGTCGGTACAGTTGCCGATATCGTTCCGCTTATCGGAGAAAACAGATATCTTGTAATAAAAGGGTTGGAATTGATTTCTGCAGGAAAACATTATGGAATAACAAGACTTTTAGAAAGCGCCGGTTATAAAGGTCAAATAAATTCAGAACAAATCGCATTTGGTATTGCACCAAGAATTAACGCATCAGGTAGACTTGATACAGTTGATGCAGCACTGAAAGTTCTTATTTCTGATAACAAACAAGAAATTGAAATGGCCATCCAATCTCTAAACGAATTTAACAAAATTCGTCAAGAACTTTGCCAAAATATTTTTGCCGAAGCAGATGAAATGGTTCAAAAAGAAGGAAATAGAAATCCTGCAATTGTTCTTTTTAATAAAGAATGGCACATTGGTATAATTGGAATTGTTGCCTCAATGCTTGTTGAAAAGTACTACAAACCTACATTTTTAATGACTTATTCAGAAGAAACAAAACAATACAGATGTTCAGCACGAAGTATTGAAGGTATAAACCTATACGACACAATATCAATAAACTCAGAACTTTTAGATGGTTTTGGCGGACACGCTATGGCAGCCGGTCTTGCTTTTAGCGAGGAAAAATCTTCTTTTGAACAAGTTAAATCAGCACTTTGTAAAACAATAAAAGAAATGTCACAAGGCAAAGATCTAAAACCTTTCTTAAATATAGATTTAGAACTTACTCCGAATGATATTACTCTTGACTTGGTCGATGATATTTCACAACTTGAACCTTTTGGAGCATCAAATCCAAGTCCTATTTTTGCAATAAAGAATTTGAAAATAAAAGAAAAAAGACTTATGGGTGAAAATAAAAACCACCTTAGATTAACTTGCCAAGCAGGAAACACTGAATTCAATTGTATTCGTTGGAAAGATGGGGATGTTTCACTTGTAAAAGGTGATACACTTGATATTGCATTCCATCCGCAAAAAAATGAATTTAACGGTAACACAACAATCCAACTTATAATAGACGATATTCATTCTGAATACTTGAAAGAAGAAGAATTACCAAAACAAAAACTTTATGACCACCGCAAAAAAACAGATATTTTACCGCAAGTAAATGATTATGTTAGAACTTCAAAACAAAATATTCTAATCTTTGCAGAAAGCAAAACTGTTTTAGATAAACTAAAACCATTTGACACTCTTTACGCTCGCACAATTACACGTGATAGCCTTAGACCATGCGACGCTTTAATGTTTTTTGATTATCCGGCTGACAAAGAAACATTCGACAAAATTTTAAATCAAACAACCCCACTTGCAATTCATTTTATGAACTATGATTTGAAATATATGGATGAAGAAGAGTTTTTGAAAACTGTTTGCAAAATGTTGAAATTTGCTTGCCACAATAACGATGGCAAAGTAGAACTAAGACGTTGTGCAAGTTTTTTAGGCAAATCATATAAAGTTTTTGATTTATTATTTTCAATATTTGATGATATTGGTTTAATCAAAATAAAAGAACAAAACAAAGATTATTACATAATTGATTTTACAGGCGACATGACAGACCTTCCAAAGG
>USOK01000052.1 GCA_900556295.1 uncultured bacterium
GGATATAGCTGTCCAATATATCGGCTTTTCTTACAGTGCTTTCATCATAAATATTTGGTTTATAGTCGCTGCCTTTATATGTGTTTTTGAACACACTTAAATAAAGCGGAATTTGCAAAATTTCCACTAATGAGTCGTTAATGTTTTTGGAATTGTCATTTACTCCGTAGTTTTCACCGAGATATTTTAAAATGTTCTTTTTTTCAAGAGGCTTTATTGCTATATTTTTAAATCTTAAACCTAAGTTTTCTTTAATGCGTGAGGATATAATAAACCTGGTGTTTTTTGATTCATCAATTATATGTGTTATCTTTTCGATTAAATAGCCCTTATTGTTTTGTGTAAGCTCGTTTATACCGTCAACGAATATTATGTAGGTGTAATTTTTTGCAGAGCTTGGTGAGTTATTAGTGAAGAGCTTCCAAATATCGTCTGTTTCTATATTAGAGCCAAGATATTTACCGGCTATAGCACTCATGAGTGGGTCGGCTTTTCTAAAATCGATTTCTTTATCCGCATCTAAAAAAACAGGCACAGTATTAGTGCATTTGGATGAAAAATAATTAAATGCAAGTTGCATTTGCGTTGTTTTTCCTATACCACCTTCGCCGTAGTAGAGAATATTATCATTGCATTTTTCAATTTCTTTTATAAGCGGTACATCTTTATATTTGATATTTTGATTCTCCATATTATTCACATCCTCGCTTTTATTATACAATATAACTTACATACTGACAAGAATAAATCCATCTGCTTTTTGCAGGTGGATTTTTCTTTCACCAAAAAATTTTGATGGGTTAAAAAAGGCTTTATGATAAGAGTACAGAAACAAAGGAGGTCGTTAATATGTTTAACGAAAAAGAATTTTTGAACACAATTACAAGTATTGAACAGTCAGAAACTTCTGAATTGCTTATTGCCAAAAGTGAAATTATTATTCCTGAGAGCAAAATTCTTTTGCTTGATGATATGCAAATTGAAACAAGCCCTAACATTTTGCTCAGGTAGAAATATGGTGCTTTTTCACCAATAATAAATTACACAATATTTTTCATGTTATTTTATAGTTAGTGATTATGCAATCACTATAAAAAGGAGGTTTAAATATGAGGAAAAATATCCCAAAATCACTTTCAAGAAGGCTTTTGCTTTTGCGCCTTTTTCCAAAAATTCATTCAAAAAGTGAACAGCAGGTGGAGCGTAATATCAACAGTATTTATGAAGCCACCGTATCAATTATTCACAATATGTGCGAGCAATTTATTGTTGCAAACTTTGATTTAATCAAGAGTTATAAAGCTGAACTTGCTAATCCGTCGAAGGCTGAAACGCTGCCACTTCAGGTTGATGTAGACGAATCAATGTCCATCACCAAACGCAAGCGCATTCAGGCCGAAAACGAAAAAGCGGTTGCTAATCGCAATTCGACGATTAAGGCTAACAAGGATAATGTTGTTACACTCCAAACTAATGAGGAAGAATTTGCTCATTCGGTAAACTCAGTACTTCAAGAGGTTAAATCGGGTGTTGAAATTTATCTGTCAAAAATTAGTGCAGACGATACTGCAAATCCGTTTAATGATTTTGTTTTCGATAGGACTTTTATTTATAAATTCGATGAAGGAGGAGCAATATGAAGATGTTAAAAAAGAAGGACAAGGCAAAGCCCCAAAACGATACTGTTGGTGATAACAGTATTACAATTAATGCCGATGTTAAAGATTTTCGTTTCGTTTCGCCCCTTGATCCTGATGCAATTGACTTTGCTGCCGTCGAAAACAGTAATCGTGAATTTGTTAAGGAAGCGCAAATCGATGATGCTTCGCCCGATTACAGGGAACCTTTGATCGATGCGACTCTTAATAAGTACTGTACATATCTCGACAGACATAAAGTTGAGTCAATTCATCTCTGGAGCAAAATCATCTCAGGTGCTAAAGCCCAACAGATGTGCTGTTCCGGCGAAGAAGATTTTATAAACACAATTCCGATTGATGAATTGATTGGTTAAAAGGAGGTCATTTTCATGAAAGACAAAACAAAAAGCAAAGAACTGTTTGACGACGAAATTAAGGTCCTTAAAAAGCAAGGCTTATGGTTCAAACAGAACTTTATGAACAGGAGTTCAACAGTTTTTATCATCGCTTGTATTGCAACCTTGGTCGATGGCTTGACCGTATATTACACTCTTAACCCAATTCTAAAGGGCAATATGGTTATGAATTTGCTTTTAACAATTACGGCAAGTGCTATATTGGACATCTTTCCAAGCTATTGGATTGATTCAATTGAAAAAATCAGAAAACATCAAGATCTCACTGTGAAGCTAATGATGATTATTTCTGTTGTGGCCTGGATGTTGGTATTTGTATGTTTAAGCGTAGTCCGTATACACGGGTGGCAATTTGTACTGCAAAGCACACTTCAAGAACAGTATTCAATTAAAGAAAGCAATGTTAGTATGTTTATTCCGGTTCTTGATAAAACGCTTGGCATTATCATTATGCTTTTCTTGTGCTTTGTTAATTTTGCCACATCGGCTGCTGTATTGCTTGCAACGGCAATTACTCATGTTTCGGAAGAAACAATGAAGTCAAGACAAAAGTTTTCAATTAAGACAGTTTTAAATCAGATCCATTTCAAGAAGGAAATGGAAAAACAACAGCTGAAAGATGTAATTGCTTTGGATTTTGAAGCCTACGAAAACGCAAAAAACGAAAGATTCAAGGCAGAAGCTAAGGCAGAGGCAGACAGGCAGCGCAGAATAGCAGTTGAGGATTTGGCGAGAGAGCTGTCAGATTCCGATGTGTCTACCAAATTATTAAGTAATAACGTTAAAGGAGAATAGACTATGAAAAAGGTAGTTTCAATCATCATTTCTGTTTTTATGATTGCGGCAATGTTTGCAGGCTGTGGAAGTAAGGACGGTGCAACCTTTACTGCCGTCGGAGTTGAAAACACTAAGAACTCATCATCGATTAACTGCAATGGTGCACTCTCGAATGAACTTTCAGAGGCTTTTAAAAAGACCGGTAATACTTTGACAGTTGTCGAAATTGATGGCGATCCATATCCGGTTGGTAATCCTGTAATCGCCGAATATGATGTAGGATCATCAAGCGACAACAAGGCGAGTCGTAATAAAATGTATACCCAAATGGCAGTAAAAACGGTGAATGAGGATGCCATTCCTAAAACACCTGAAATCGATATGCTTAAAGCTTTGACTGTGCTAAGCCGTTCCGTTAATTCACTTGCCCATGGTAGTGAAAAAGCGACTAAAAGAATTGTTCTTTGCGCAAATTTGCTTTCAACTACAGGAAAGATAAATTTTGTTGACAGTACACTTTATTTCGATGCTGAAAACTACATTGAATATCTTGCAAACGAATTACCGGATTTGAATGGTATTAATGTAACATGGATTGTAACGGGTACAGAGGGTGAACAGGAGAGCCTTAACAATTCGGACATTAGTAAGCTCGAAGACTTTTATCGTAATCTTATCGAGAAAGCCGGTGGAATTGTTAAATTCATCGAGGAAAACAACGGCGGTGAGGGTGAGATTGATAAATCAGGTTGGCCCGATGTTACGGTGGTAGATGTACGAAAGGACAGTTACAAAGGAAGTAAAAATCTTGATGTCACACTTGATGATACCACTCTTTTTAAGTCGGACAGTACAGAATGGTTAAATGAAGAAAAAGCCACCGCTAAGCTTGAATCATTGGTCGATGTAATCAATGACGGTGAGTGCAACATTGTAATTGCAGGATCAACGGCTGCTACTGACAGTTCGGAAGAACAGCATGTAACATTTTCCAAAAAACGAGCGGACAAAGTTATGAATAAACTAATTTCACTCGGTGCGGATGCTTCTAAGCTTAAGGCTGTCGGAATTGGAAAAAGCTATAGTAGATATAGGGTTAAGGATACCGGTGAGTTCAATACAGAAGAAAATCATAAGCAAAACAGAGTTGTATTCATCGTTTCAGAAGATACGGATAAAGCTCAATATTTCTTGGAAGTGGCTGAAAAATTCCCTAATATAAATAAATAAATAAAGATATGGCACACATTAGTTTTACCAATGTGTGCCGAATATACGCAAATTCACCAAAAAAGTAAGCACTGTTATTATAGATGCTAATATAAATACTGACGACAAGTTCGTTAAAAAACATAAAAAGGAGACAAAACAATTATGATTGTAACCAACTTGATCACAACACTTGATGGTAAGGAAGTGATGGTGGACTTCTTCACTGCGGAAGTCACACAAAACAGAACGATTCATATTATCGGCGAAATTAACGATGACACGGCATCGTATATTTGCTCAGAGATTCGTTATCTCAGCAGGAATTCTAAAGAACCTTTGACGCTTATTTTGAACAGCCCCGGAGGTTCAATTTCAGCAGGTATGGCTATTTACGATACACTTAACGCATCCGGATGTGAAGTGACGACTGTTGTTGAAGGCATGGCAGCTTCTATGGCGGCTTTCTTGGCTACTTGTGCGGCTACTAAAGGCAGAAGATTTTGCCAACCCAATGCCGAAATAATGGTTCACCAGCCACTTGGAGGAGTTCAAGGTCAAGCATCAGATATAAGTATTGCTGCTGATCATATTAACAGCACCAAAAGGAAGATGACAAAGATTTTTGCAGATTCCGTTAATCTTGAAGAGTCTAAAATCAAAGCATTAACCGATCGTGACACATGGCTTTCTGCAGAAGATGCATTGAAAATGGGTTTTGTGGATCATGTCGGCGATCCTATGGATGATTAAGGAGGTTTAAAATGAAAACTACACTTATTGGAATGCCTGAAATTAAGGCTGTTGCGGAAACAATATCAATCCATGCAAACGAGTATGAACTTGGCTTTAAGAAGAAGCCTACATATATCGTATTGCTCGATAAAGGTCAGGGCAGAACCGGAGTATTGGAATATCTTGCGGATGTTTACAATGGAAAAACAGCTTTTCCCTCGGGACTCGACTCATATATTGAGTTTGAAAATATTGAAGCAACTATGTCGGCCGTTGAAGAGCTTGGTATTCGTCTTTCGGATTCGGCTATTTATAAGCCTTATTATGAAGAGGTGTGCGGTGTTGATATCTGTAAATTCGCACATCACCTGAACGAATTGCAAACAGACCTTGTAATCAAGCTTTTAAAGGAGGCTTCCGAGCATTGCTTTATGCTCTTTTTCTTCCCGCAAGAGCCTAATAAGTCTGAGCAAAGGCTTATTGACAGGCTTTGTGACGCCCTTGATATAAGCAGCACAATCGAGGCAACGCCTTATTCTGCCAAGGATTATGCGGAAATTGTAATCAAGCATTACAAAGAGGTTGCTGATTTTATCGGTGTTGATTTTTCAGCCTTTAAAAGACAGCTTTCAGCAAATATGAAAAATGTCTCATCTTTAAGCGAAGCATTTAAAATCGGTGAGTCTTTCTTTGATGAAAACTTGTCGAAATTAACAACATCATTATATATTGATGAGATTAAAAACGAGGAGGTCAAGAGATAATGAGAGACGAACGGTTTTCAACACCGAAGGAAATAGGCAGAAACTTTAAAACAAAAGAAGAGTCATCTAAAGCCGGTGTAATTGTAGCCACTAAAGGTAAAAAGGTTGCTTACACTGATACCAGTGAGTCACATATACTTGTAACCGGCGGCACCGGTACTGGTAAAACTCAATGCTGTGTTAAAGATTATGTCGCCGAGGTTATTGATAAGGGTGAAAGTGCTCTTGTCCTGGATATTAAAGGTGATGTGTTTAAGACGATTGCCGGGAAAGCAGCTAAAACTCATAGGGTTATTTGTATTGATCTTTCAAGCCCTTTTAAATCGCCTGTTAAATACAATCCGCTTTTGCAAATTTATAAAGATTATACTTCAAGAGATTTGGAAAGAGCCGATCAAGCAACCTCGGCTCTGCACGATTTTTCTTATGCTCTTTGTGAAGATCCTCAATCGAAAGAGCAGTATTGGTGTAATTCCGGGGCGGAATTTCTGGATGGCTGTATTTATAGCCTTATGGATATTACAGCCGACCAAAGCGAAGTTAATATTGCCTCGCTTCAAAGTTTTATTGTCAAGGGCGAAGAAAGGCGCGGTGCATCGACTTATTTAAAATCGCTTTATGAATTTCTTTCTGACAATTCGCTTGCCAAGAATAACCTTACCACATATGTAACGCTCCTAATGATACGCGTGACAGTATAGGATCTGTGGCTAAAACCGGTCTTTCTAAACTCACTCGTTCACAGGGACTTGTAGAATTTCTCTCCACTACTGAAAATACACTTGATATCGCTACTCTCAGGCCCGATGAAAAGGTCGCAATATTTATCATTATTCCTGATGAAACATCGGCGAAAGATGTAGTAGGCGGAATGATTGTTAAGCAAATCATTACCCACTATCTTTCGCTTGCCAGAGCCTGCGGCGGCTCACTTCCGATCAGAATGAATGTAGTTCTTGAGGAGTTGGGCTCATTCGGCTTTGCCTTTTCAAACCTTCCGCAATTGCTGTCAGCAGGCAGAGAGCGCAACATTCGCATCATGCTTGTACTTCAAAGTACAGGACAGCTTGATGACCTTTATGGCAAAAGCAAGGCCGCCTCTATTCTCGATAATATTGGTATTCATATTTGCTTTTCATCAAACGATTTTGCAATGCTTAAACAAATGTCGGAAAGGTGCGGATATAAAACTGTAAAAAATGGCGGAACTTACAGAGAGGAGCCTATTATCAGTGCACAGCAGCTTGCACAAATGCCAAAACTTACAGCGCTTGTGCTTAACGGCAAATATAAGTACATAAACAAATTTCCGCTTTTTTATGACTTGTATCCCGAATACAAAAAATTTAAGGCACCTAAATCAAAGATTCAAAAGACAGGGCAGTACAAGATTTTTGAACTTGATAAATATGTTGAAAAGTGCCGAGACGAGCGTAATAAAGCACTTTTTGAAAAGGCAGAGACTAATAAACATGATGAAAGTGAATCGAGTGCTGCAGAAAAAAACGGCGAGATTGATGATTTGTTTAAAAGACTTTTAAACCAAGTGGATAATATGATTGCCGAGAAAGAACTCGAAGAAAACGAAAATTGATAATTCATCCTGCTCTTTTAGAGCAGGATAGCTAAAGAGGTGTTATTATGGATAACGGAAAAAAAGACATTCAAATTCCTATTAAAGGTATTGTAGAAAGGGCTGCAAAAAAGCATGGCTGTGTTTTTGACTTTTACGATATGCTTTATATTCGCAAGTTTTATATTGCTTGCCTAAATTATGGATATCTTGAACCGGAGGACTTGGAACAAAAATGTGATGTGTCTTGTTCAAGACTTAAGGAATTTGTACCATCTACAAAGGAAAACTTATCACCGATAAATCCGCTTTATAAAATTGACAATGGCGTTCTTTATATTGCTTCCGACAGCAGAGATACATCAGAGGATTATATCACTATCGCTTATTTTAAAGCATTTATGCAAGCACTCTTGGGTTGGGACGGAAAGTGCACTTCCGTTGAGGAAACACTATGTTCTATTGCTGCAGAGCATCTTTATGTTATGGATGTTGATGGTAACCGAATTGTTATGCCAAAATCAGAGCACGAGTATATTGCCGATAAAGAAGGAAAGTCTTTTGAGTTGACACTCAAATCCGGATATAGACAATTTAATTATCCGATATCAATGCTGAAAATGTTTTTTGCTGTAATAGATTGTAATGAAAATATGCTTATAAAAAATATGCTTAATTCAAGTTTTAACGAACAATTTGATGCACTTTTTAAATCAAAGGATGATATGGAAGCGCTTAAACAATTTAATGAGCTTTTTATTATGTATATTTCTCGTATTAACGGGAAGCCGTCAACTGATGAATTAGAGGCGATCAATAGATATAGTTTGCTTTTGACAGATACTATTAATGAAGTAGGACCAAACGGTTTTGCGTTCTTTGCATTGATACCGGATGATGAAATTAGAAATTTGGCATTTGCAAAACTTGAATCAAAATTTACTGATGATTGATAAAAAGCGAAGCGGTGCATTGCACCGCTTTAACGAAAGGAGAGAAATTTTTGCACAATAAAATCAGTTATGAAATATATAGTGAAGCCGGCACATACCATAAGCAGCACGGTATAGAAAATCAAGATGCAGTCAGAGTAGGATGCAGTAATGACACAAATTGTTTTTATTGTTGTATGTCGGATGGGGCAAGCTTTTGTCCTAAAGCAGAGAATGTTGCTTGGTGTACTGTAGATAACGCCGAAAAGGTGTTGAGAAAGGAAAGCATTAGTAGCATAAATGAAAATGATGGCAAGCGAATAGCGAAAGAAATAGTGCTTAAAATAAGGTCATCACTTTATCAATATGCAATAAAAAACGATTTGGAATTTGAAAAACTTTGCAGTACACTTATTATATTCTACATCAATTTAGAAACAAAGGAATATATGATTATACATATTGGTGATGGTTTGGTTGGAAATATAGATGAAGAAAACTCTGTGGAAATGTTAAGCTTTCCTCAAAACGGTATTACTCCTCGTTATACTTATTTCTGCAACAATAATAATGTCTTTAAGAAATCACTTCGTATTTATTTTGGAAAAATCAAAAAGAATTCAAGCGTTATTGTTGCTACCGACGGAGTGTATGAGCAATCAAATATATTTAATATTTTACCAAAACAAATTAAACAAACAAAGCATTGTGATGATGCGACTTTTTGCCTGATAAATTTATCAATTTCAACAGATTGATGTTGATTTATATGTGCTTTATGTGTTAAAGTTTAAGTGAAGTATTTTGTTTACGGAGGAAGTATATGAACACTTTAAATGCAAATGAAAATTTGATGGAAATAGTTAAAAATATGGATGTCTTGACAGAAAAAGAGATATTTGAGAAATTAGGAAAATTTGTAAGAAAAGAAACAATCTATCCTATTGATCAAATTTATAAATATGTTCGTGAAAATTATATTCCTGTGTCTGAAAATAATGAAGGCAACACAATAAACGGGTCTTTATCTGATGAAAACTGTAAGGAAATTATTTT
>USOK01000053.1 GCA_900556295.1 uncultured bacterium
CAGCTTTTGCCAATATTATAAGAATATGATAAAATTTTTGTTGATTATTAATGTGTTTTTTGAATTAAATACACTTAATGATTGATACACTAATGACAATATTTCACTATAATGGTGTAGTAAATAACTAGAAATAGGTGGCAAGTGAGCAAAAATTTTATTGATAGATTTAAGGAAGAGGATAATAAGGACCGCTTTTGGAGTCTTAATAAAAAGATTGGAGTGGGGCTGGCAGTATTGTTTCTTGCTGTTATAATGCTGAATACAACAGGCTGTACTCAAGGTAATGGAGATTCCACGGCAGATGATATTACTAATATTGAAGTAAACCAAGAGCCTCAAGATACAGTTAAAGTTGGAAATGATGGTGTGAATGCTGCGATAGCTCCAGATGATGTTTCTATTGTGGCTGATCAGGTTGCACAAAATAATACAATGGTTGCAATGTCTGTTGAGGATATGGGGAGATCTGATCCGTTTTTGCCGGAAGGTGAAAAAGTTGTTGTTAAACCAAAACCTAAAAAACCGGCATATTCTAGTTATTTGATGCCACCACCGGAAACAATTACAGTTGATTCCACTGCCACAGAAGTTATTACAACAAAAGTTTCCGGAATTATGTATGATAAGTTTAATCCGTCAGCAATATTGAATATTAGCGGTTCTGACTATTTGGTAAGAACGGGCGATGTAATAAATGGATATAAAATATTGTCTATCGGAAGAGAAACTGTAACCGTTCAATATGGTTCAAACGTATATAAAGCAAGTGTTGGAGAATTGTTTACCGGAAATGGTATAAACTTCAATACAGTGTCTAATTTGAATAGCAAGTTTGGAAGCAGTGTAAATAAGCGTTAATTTTAAGAATAAAAGCAGGAGCAGATATGGAAAATAAAATTCTAAACAAATTAATTGCAAGTCTGATGTTGGTATCATTTGTCTTTACAAATGGCACAATGATGGCTTCTGCAATGGAAAATGCGGGCGCCGTTCAATACGGACGTGACGGGAGACCTGCGTTGAGGGATAATAATGGAGAGGATTCTCTAAAACTTAAAGGTGATGTAAGTTTTGTTAGAAAAAATCCCGCAATCAGTATTAGTTTGAGAGATTCTGATGTAAAACAAGTTTTGAGAATGTTTGCTGATAAGGCTGGCATGAATATTGTTTTCCATGATTCTGTATCAGGTAATGTTACATTAGATCTTGTAGATGTTCCGTTGAATAGGGCTTTTGAAATGGTTATGGAAATCAACGATTTAAATTATGTTGTTGATGATAGAACTATTATTGTTGCAAAAGCCGGTACAAGCGGATTTAATTTCGCAAAACAAGATATGACATTAATCCCAGTAAAATATGTCAGTGCAGCGGCTCTTGCAGACTTTTTGAATAAGAATATTTACGCAATGCATAAACCTGGGCTTTCCGATACAGATATTGTAACAACAAATCCTGTAACTAACGAGTTAATTGTATTTGGTACAAAAACAGACGTTGCTATTGCTAAAAAAGTTGTAGCGCAATTTGATAAAAAACCTCAGACAACAACATTCAAAGTAAATCATACAACTCCTGCAGAAATGGCAGATATGATTTGTAATATGTTATTGCCTGCTTCATCTGGAGCAACAGCAGGAGGTTCTTCTGGAGGAGGAAGCTCTTCTTCAAGTGAAACTGCTCCAGTAAAGGGAGGAGATGATGGAGCTTCAACAGGTGGTGCTGCAGGTATTATGACTGGTGCAGCAGCAGCTTCTGATTCTTCTTCAATTGCTTTGAATGCCGGTACTGTTGTTTGCACTTTGGACGGACAAGTTAGTGGTTCTGTTTCATCTTTAGGTTTGCAGAACCTGTCTGTAGCATATTATTCTCAGTTAGGTACAGTAAATATTATTGGTGGTTCAGAAAGTCAAATCGAGATGATAAAAGACTTCATTGCAGAAACTGATAAAAAACAACCACAAGCTTATTTGGAAATTTCAATTGTTGAATTGAACGAAGATGGCAGTAAGACATTACAAAATGAATGGAAACTTTGGAGCAAATATTTTTCTGCTACATTTGATGGAGAGTCAACAAAAACTAACCCATTGTATCCAACAATGATAAAAGGTACTGGTTATGATATTGTTGATACTTCTGGTGATACTCCGGAAGTTAAATACTCTGTTGCAAAATATACAGGTCCGATGACATTGAGTTATGCTATCAACTATTTGGTTAGAAACTCTAAAGGTCGTGTAGTTGCAAATCCAAGAATTTTGATTACTAACGGAGAAGAATCAACAATCGATATTACTCAAGATTACATTGAATCAACAGAATCAGAACAGAGCGCATATACAGGTGGTACAATTGCAACAAGAACATATAATATTGCAAGTGATGCGGGGGTAAAAGTTTCTATAACTCCGTTCATAAGCCCAGATGGGTATGTAACAATGAATATTAAACCTGAATATTCAACAATTTTGAGTACAGTTCCTGCGACAGACGCAGTTGGTACATATACAGCAGCAACATTGCTTTCTCACAGAAACCTTGAATTGAAAAACATAAGAATTAAAGATGGAGAAACACTTGTTCTTGCAGGTATGATTAACGAAGAAGAACAAAAAACAATTGGGAAAATCCCTGTTCTAGGTGACTTGCCGGTAGTAGGCACCTTGTTCAGAACAACAACTTCTGAAAAGAAGAAAAATGAAATGGTTATTATGATTACACCAAAAATCGTAACTGATACAGAAGATTCAGTTGGAAATGCTGATACTCTATAAACTAAAATAATAGAAAGATGAATGAACTTCTAAACAGATTAAAAAACAGTGTCAATCTACAGATACTGAATAAAGTAAACAGTGCACTATTGGAACAATTTAAATTTGTTCCAATTAGTGTTAAGGATAATTATTTGTTTGTTGCGATAAATTCATCTTCTGATAAAGATATTATTAACCACAAATTAAAAGAGTTTTACCCGCAACAGGTAAAATTTATTCAAGTTCCGGATCAGGATTTATTTGACTTGATAAAGAGTTTGAAGGCTGAAATGCAGAAAGATTCTTCAGATGATGGAACTTCAAAACAAGTAAAACTCGGTGAACTTCTTATCCAAAAAGGTTATATTAATGATGTTCAGCTTCTTCAAGCTTTGGCAGAAAGTAAACGTCAAAAAATCCCTATTGGGTCAACGTTGTTCAAGCTAGGGTTTATTACTCTTGAGCAGTTGAAAGAAATTCTGCACTTGCAGACTGGATACGATTTAGTTACGCCTGAGCAGTTGGCTTCGCAAGATAAGTTTATCAAAATTTTGCCGGAAGATTTTATTAAAACAAATAAAATTATTCCAATTTCTTCAGATGGAAAAACTTTAATTTTAGGGGTTGTAACTCCTGTAAAACCTGATGTCTTAAAAGATATTATTTATCTAACAGGTCAAAACCCTAAACAGTTGTTGATGACTCATTACGAGTTCCAAAACTGCTTGGATACTTTCTTTAGTGAACAGAAAAAAGAAACTGAAAAAGTAATCAAAGAAATTGAGAGTGAGGCAGAAGAATTTGAAACAGAAGAATCTTTAGCTGATATGGTTGATAAACAGTTGAAAGATTCAACCGGTTCTGTTGCAAAATTTGTTAACCAAATTATTACAAACGCTATTGATAATAAGGTTTCTGATATTCACATTGAACCAAGATTGTCAGGGTACATTGTTAGATACAGAAAAGATGGTATGTTACAAAAAGTTTTGGATATTCCTCCAAAAGTTGAAACTTCTGTAATCGCTCGTTTTAAGGTCCTTTCAAGAATGAATATCGCAGAACACAGACGCCCGCAGGATGGTACGTTTTCAATAAAATATAAAAACGGTTCTTACGATTTTCGTATAAACACTCTTCCTGTTTCCGGAAAGGAAAAGGTTTGTATCCGTGTACTTGCGCCGGCTGTGAGTCTAAATGCTGCTGATAAAAATATTAATCTTGTTGGTGGTACACCGGAAGATATCGTAAAAATCAAAAATATGGTTAGTTGTCCAAACGGAATTATTTTAACATCAGGCCCTACCGGTTCTGGTAAAACAACGACTTTGTATTCTGTATTGAAGAGTTTGAATGATGAGGACGTTAATATTACGACAATTGAGGACCCGATAGAAATTAAGTTGGAAGGTATTAACCAGTCACAGATTAACGCAAAAGCAGGAATTACGTTCGCATCTTGCATGAGAGCTATTTTAAGACAGGACCCTGATATTATCCTTGTTGGTGAAATCCGTGACTACGAAACATTGGAAATTGCTATTTCTGCGGCATTGACAGGTCACCTTGTATTGAGCACTGTTCACACAAACTCTGCAGCTGCAACAGTTACTCGTTTGATAGAAATGGGGGCAAAAGATTATCTTGTTTCTTCAACTTTGTCAGGTGTAATTGCTCAACGTTTGGTTAGAAGATTGTGCGATGATTGTAAAGAGGAATATTTTGCGACTCACGATGAAGCAAGACAAATTATTGCTGATGAAAAAGAAATCCAAGAATTTATGAAAAAACCGATTTATAGAGCTAAAGGCTGTAGTAAATGTGATTTTACAGGATATAAAGGCAGACTTGGTGTTTATGAAATCATGGCGATTAACAAAGAAATTAAAAAACTGGTAGCAATGGGGGCTCACGATTTGGAAATCGAAGAAGCTGCTGTTAGAAATGGTATGAGAACATTGCACCAATCTTGTATGTCTCACATACTTAACGGGTTAACAACAATTGATGAATTCGTCAGAGTTCTCGGTGTGGTTAACGAATAGGAGAAACTATGCCAATATATAACTATATAGCGTTAAAAAATAATAAAGATATCGTAAAAGGTAAGGTTGAGGCTCAAGACCAAAGAGAAGCAAGAGCTAATATTAAGAGCCTTGGTTTTATTCCGACTAAAGTATACGAGGAAAAAGCTAAGGGTGAAGGTGAAGAAGACAAAAAACTTGATGTCAAAGCCGGTAAGATGAAAAAACTTGGGTTGCAGGACCGTATGGATTTTACGTCAACTTTGCAAATCTTGGCTCAGTCAGGTATTCCGATTATTGAATCCTTGATGTTTATCGAAAATGATGCCGCAAAGCTCAAAGTAAGACTTGTTGCAAAAGAGTTACGGCGTCAGATTATGACAGGTGCAACTTTTGCTGATACAATTGCAAAATATCCTGATCAATTCGGACAGATTTATATCGGTTTGGTAAAAGCCGGTGAAGATTCCGGTGAATTGGAAAAAACTTTGCAACGTTTGTTAGAGCTTTTGAGCAAAGAAGCAAATATTAGGGGTAAAGTTATTGGTACATTGATGTATCCGATGTTTGTAATTGTTTTGGCGGTAATTATCGTTCTTGTTATGTTGATGTTCGTATTCCCTGTATTTAAAGAAATGTTTGATGGTATGGGAAAAGACTTGCCGTGGATTACTGCAACATTGATGAGCGCCGGTATTTTCTTAAAGACTTATTGGTTCTTTGTGCCAATTATTATAGGCTCAATTTGCGGTTTCTTTACGTTTATAATGAGATGGCAACCAAGTAAAAGAAAAATTGATGAATTTGTTCTGAAAGTGCCGTTGTTGAACGACTTAATTCAGTATTCAAACTTTGCCAACTTTATTGCTGTAATGCAAGTTGCGTATGATGCCGGTGTTCCTATTATTGAATGTTTATACTTGGCAAATGTTACTCTTACAAATCATACGCTTAAAACAAAAATTGAAACAGCAACATTAAAGGTTCAACAAGGTCAACATTTGTCAATTGCTTTACGTTCAACTCAAGTTATGCCGAAGATGATTTTATTCATGATTGCAACAGGTGAACAATCAGGACGTTTGGGTGACATGCTTTTGCAGGCAACTAACTTTATTGATAAAAAATTGGATGGTATTATTGACACAATGACAAAAATGATTGAACCGATAATGCTTATTGTAATTGGTAGTATCGTATTGACTTTGGCGTTAGCACTGTACTTGCCATTGTTCAGTTCATATATGTCAGATTAAGGGTGTAAAAATGAGAAAAACGTACGTAATTACTGGTTCAACATCCGGCATTGGAAAGGCGCTGTTGCAAAAATTAGTTAAAAATAACACTGTTTTTGCAGGCTATCGTAACGAAAAATATGTTGCGGAGTTGGAAAAATTCGGGGCAATTCCTTTCTATATAGATATGGAACGTGAAGAAAGTATTCGTCAGGCAACTGCATATATTAAATCAAGAACAAATCGAATTGATACATTGATTAACGTCGCAGGGTGCGTTGTCGCTGGAGTTATGGAGCAAATTCCAGTTGCGAACTTACGTAGACAGTTTGAGGTTAATACATTTTCGCATATAAATTTTACTCAAAATTTGTTGCCATTGCTGGACAATGCAAAAGTTATAAATATAAGTTCAATGTCGAGTTTTGGAATTTTCCCTTTTGTAGCCCCGTATTGTGCTTCAAAAAGAGCTTTGGATATTCTGTTTAATGCGATGGCACTGGAATCTGGGTTGAAAGTAATTTCAATAAAACCTGGAGTAATTGCAACTCCACTTTGGGATAAGTCGATAGAGCTTAATAAAGATGCGATTGATGGTTGCCATGGTTATGATAAAGAAATGAAATATATGATTGAAAACGCTCATAAAAACGGGCAAAAAGGTTTGAGCGTTGATAAAGTTGTTAATACGATTTTGAAAGTAGATGCAATGGCTAATCCGAACCCTTCTTATACAGTCGGTTTTGATGCGAAGTTTGCTGAAATTGTTTCAAAATTTCCGTTTGCTTGGCAAAATAAATTGATAAAATTTGGCATGAAAAGAAAATTTGGAAGATAAGTTTATTGCAGAGCTTATATATTTATTTATATTGTAAATAGTGACTATTTTCGAAAGTTAATTTAATTGAAACGGTCATTCTGGAATCCGATCCATAGTCTATTAAACAATAGATTCCTGAGTCAAATTGCCTAGATAGAGGAATAAACAATAACTCGTTAGTATTTAAGCATGAATAAAAGTGCTAAGCAGGCGGGATGGGTATTCCGTCCTACTTTATTATTGTTATTATGTTGATATTTCGACAACTAAACTATCTTTTTCTCAAAATAATATCATAATTCAATATATCTAAAATCTCAGCCAATTCAGAAACTTTATTTGCTGTGCCAAGTTTTCTGTTTCAAGTCTAATTCCTCTATTCATTTCCCAATAATACTATTTATTGCTGAATAAAAACAGTTCCAATTTGTTATATTATTTTGTCGGACAATGGAAAATGAAACTTATTCCCTTTACTGATTACAAAAATTTTTATTCATGTTACAGTGGTTTTAAAAGAGGTAAAATATGAAGATAGCATTGTTAAACCACGGATGTGCAAAAAATTTAGTAGACTCAGAACTTATGCTTGGTCTTTTGGCTCAGAGGGGGCATCAGATTACGTTAGACGAAAAAGATGCTGATATTGTAGTTGTTAATACGTGTTCTTTTATCCATGATGCGGAAAAAGAATCAGTTCAGTCTATATTGCAAATGGTTCAAGATGGTAAAAAGGTTATAGTAACCGGTTGTTTACCACAAAAATATAAGGGTGAACTTAAAAAAGCTATTCCGGAAATTGCCGGAATGATTGGAACTTCTGATATTAAAGAAATTATTGATGTTGTTGACAAAATTACCGGTGATAAAAAAGATTATGCAGAACATGTTTCTGAAAAGCCTGAGTACATTTATCCTGAAAATATTGAAAGACAACAAATTACAGTTGGTTCAAGCTCTTATATAAAAATTGCTGATGGTTGTAATTATCATTGTGGGTATTGTATTATACCTCAACTTCGTGGTGAATACCATTCAAGAACTATTGAAAACATTCTTGAAGAAGCTAACTCCCTTGTGAAAAAAGGGGTTACAGAACTAGTTTTGATTGCGCAAGATACAACTAGCTATGGTATTGATTTGTACGGGAAACAAATGTTGCCGAAACTTTTAGAAGAGTTGAACAAAATTGAAGGTTTGGGCTGGATTAGAATAATGTATGCTTATCCTACACAGGTTAGTGACGAGTTGATTGACGCTATTGCAAGGTTGGACAAGGTTGTTAAGTATATTGACTTGCCATTGCAACATTGCAATGCCGAAATTTTGCAGGCTATGCGCAGACCGGTTATGGATTATGAAGTACTTGTTAAGAAAATTAGAAATAGAATTCCAAATGTTGCAATCAGAACAGCTTTCATTGTTGGTTATCCTGGAGAAACTGATGAACAGTTTGAAGAATTGTATGACTTTGTGAAACGTGTTAAGTTTGAAAAAATGGGTGTGTTTGAATATTCTCGTGAGAAAAATACTGTTTCTTATTCAATGGATTCTCAGGTTCCGGCAAAAATTAAGAAACAAAGGCATAAAAAACTTATGACTTTGCAAAAGAAAATTTCCAGAGAAGTTAATGCAGCTTATATAGGGCAAATTTTACCTTGTATTGTGGAAGGTTTTACTGATGACGGACTTATTTTGATGAGGTCACAGCATGATGCTCCGGAAATTGATGGAATGGTTTATGCTGAATCAAAAGAGTCTGTTGTTCCTGGAGATATTGTAAATGTTTTGATAAATCGTGCGGATGATTACGATTTGTTTGGAATTTTACAAGATTAAGAAAAAATAGTATAATGACCAAATAGTTTTAGAAAAAGAGAGAAAAATAATGGAATTTGTAGAAAACAGAGAAGTTGAAAAAGAACAGTTAAAAGCAATATTTAGAGATATGATGAAATATTCGCCGTCAAAAATTGTTGGTATGCTTGGTAACGCAATAATTGTTCCTGTTTATACCAGCTTGTTATCTCCTGATCAATATGGCTTTTTTTTTTTTTTTTTTTCTTTTTTTTTTTTTTTTTGTATTTTTTTTTTT
>USOK01000054.1 GCA_900556295.1 uncultured bacterium
GATACTTTGCTCAGGTTGTATTCCCCAAAGTATTTATCAATATAAAAATATCGATATATAAATCCTGGAGCATAGCCGCAAAAATTTTCATAAGTTCGGGCTTTAACTGGATTCATAGTATTTTGAAACCAATAATTATTCATAGCAATTTGGTTTGCTATTATTTCTCGCTGTTTGTTTGCGTTATCAGATGTATCATTCCATAATATATTCATAAAATAACGATATTGGTTATTTTCAATTTGAATACCTATATTAAAACCATATTTAGGAAAACTTTTTACAATATCAATAGTCCCTTTTTTATTGTGAAAACTGAAACCAATATCCCATTCTGTTCGATTCAACTTTTGTTTGATATAGTTTGCAAATTCGGAAGTTCTCCATTTTACATAAATATCTTTTAAACCTATTTCATCAAGTTTGTTATTTTCATAAAAATCATATTTTTGTGGACATGTTTTAGGAAATGCGTTTACAAGTTGAGTTACAACATTTATATAATCGTCAATTAAATATTTGTCATAATCGTTTTTGTATGAAAATTTATCCTTCATTTTTTCTGCAAGGTCAGAATAATCAAGATAATTCCATGGTTTAGGTAGCACAAGTTTTGGTGCTAATGATAAAAGTATAAATCTTGTATTTTTACCAACAAAACATTCTTGATATCTGCTTAATTGTTCCTCTGTCGGGAATGACTTAAGTTTATTTTCAATTACTATATATTCTGTATTATCTCCATTTTTTACAGTAATTAACATATCAAGTATGTTGTTTTTGCCATAGTTTACCTGTGTCTCAACTTTTATTTCAACTTTATCAATATAATGTACGCCAGTTAAAATTTCTAAGAATTCATGTTTATAATTATTTCCTAACCAAGATAAAAAACAAGTATGAAAGTTTTCTAACGAACACATTGACATATTGTATATTGGGGAATTTGTTAAGTTTACATCATTTTCTTTAATAGACATAATTAATTCCTTTTGTTTATTACAATACTTTAGCATAAGTGTATGTCATTTCCTGACGTAACAATTTTTATTTACTAGACTCTAAGTCTATACTGTATTGTCTTGAGTATAGCACAATTATGGTATGAATAGTGATATCTGCAAGCAGTTTGCAACAAAACTACAAGAAATAAGAGAAGCAAAAAAGTTTACTAAAAGTAAATTATCGGAACTTGCCGATGTAGATATTTCATATATTGGAAAAATCGAGCGTGGTGAAAAATATCCAAACCTTAAAACGATTGCAAAACTTGCTCAAGCCTTAGATATACCTGTCAAAGATTTGTTTGATTTTGAATAATTACTCCTCTGCCTTAAAATTGTATAACGGCTTCAAGTGGTCTATAATTTCCGCTGTTGGCTCTATAGCATTAATAATTTCTTCGCTATTTTTATAAGCCATTGGAGCTTCATCAAGTGTTGATATTGAAACACAATTTGAAAATATATTTTTCATTTGCTTTTTATATTCTTTCATTGTTAATTGGTCTTTTGCTTGTGTTCTTGATAATGCTCTGCCTGCACCATGTGGTGCTGAATTATTCCAATCTGTGTTGCCTTTGCCGACACAAATCAAAGAACCGTCTGCCATATTGAGAGGAATTAAAACTTTTTCACCCTCATAGCAAGAAATAGCACCTTTTCTGATTATGTTATCTTGTCCGATATAATTATGTATTGTTTCAAATTTATCTTCAGATTTCCAACACATATTATCTAAAATTTCTCTTGCTATTACCAAACGATTAAAATGTGCATATTCCTTACAAATATTTGCACAGTACAAGTAATTATCTGCATTTTTACCGATTAAGAAAGATAGATTTTTTAAGTCTCCATCTCCGTAACAATTTTGGTCTATTGCTAATTTTTGAAAGTGGATTGCCAGTTTTTTACCAAAATTTCTAGAACCGCTATGGATTATTAAATAAGTGCCAGTTTTACCTTTTTCAATTGATATAAAATGATTACCGCCGCCTAATGAGCCAATTTTTCTCAAATCCCGATTAGGCTTTTCGCCCAAATAATCTTTAGAAATTTTACTTATTTCTTCAATTAAATCAGTTGGCACAAGCGAACTTATTTCTTTTCTTCCATTTTGGCCGAATGGTACAAATTCTCTAATAACTTTGTCCAATTTTGCAAAATCATTCAAGGTTTTAGATTTTTTTAGTTTTACAGTAAGCATTCCACAAGATTGGTCAACTCCAATAATGTTTGGAATAATTTCTCCATTTTCAGGAATTTCAGCAGTAAAACCGATTGTACAGCCTTTCCCTTTATGGCAATCAGGCATAATTCTAACTTCGCAATCTTTGAATATTGGATGATTGCAGATTGCCAGTATCTGTTCTGTAACATCAATATCTTCAACTGATGTAAAAATTTTTGCTAATGTATATTTACCATTTACTTCGTACATATTATTTCCTTAATTTTAATTTTCTTGCTAGTTGTGCTGCCATTTTTTCTGTTATATGTAATCTTTGAGCAGTTGCTTTTATTGAAAAATGTTCTTCTCCAAAAATCTTTTTAAAATCAGATATCGAAATTGCAGTTCCTTCACATCTGCAACTTGACGGAATTTTATCCAAAATTTTATAGTCCATTGATTCAATAAAGGTTTTGAATTTGCCTAAATCTGTAAAATTACCATTTTTATTTGTCCATAATTTTGATTCTGATTTATAAAAATCTGAAATGTATTTCATTATCATCTGCATATTTCCGCTAAATACTACTTTGTTTGCTCGTATTAAATATTTCATTTTTGCTCCTTATATCTTATTATTACTCATATCTACGTCAGAATAAGACATATTGATTTTGTGTATTACAACATAACCCTAAAAATTTAAGATAGTCATAAAATATCAATAGATTGTAACAAATCGACAAGAAACTCCCTATGTAGGGAGTTTCTTTCATAATATGGGGAAACGGTGAAAGCTTGAACGATAATTCTTATATGCCATTTTGCAAAATTCAAGTTTACTCAGGTTATTATTTTTTTGTTTATTCTTTTGTATAGCATTCGCAATGGCTTCAAGATTACAGCAGAATTGACCGTTATTGATAATTCCAATCAACTGCGTTAGGGCATCGACCTGATCATCGTGTCTTCCGTTAGGAAATGCATTGATTTCAGATTTAAAATCATCTAACCAATCGGCATCTTTACGTAACAAGACTCTGCTGGAACTAATAAATAATGAAGCATTGTTTGCACGAGTGATTTTGTCAGCTTGAGGCTTATATTTAATCGGGTACAAATTCAATTTTCCTTGAATATATTGAAGAAGATGAGTACTAATCGAACTATCCTCTACTATGAGATGATTACATTTGAAATTCTGATACATTTCTTGCATTTGATTTGCAAGTGCAAACATATCAAGTTTAAACCGTTGAACATTATCAATATAAAGAAGATTGTTCTGATATTTTGCTGTAATACAAACAGAATAGTCATTATCTTTACCATCTTTTAGGGCAATATCCCAACTTTGAAAAACGATTCCGGTATTTGGTAAACTGTCAAAAAATCTCAAATCATCAAAATTTATAATATTACCTTTTGCAGGTATCGGATTCTGCTGATACTGAGCTGAAAAGTTATAATTAGACATCAATTTTTGTTGATTTTTTAGAATTTCTAATGGTTCTAAATCTGGATTTAATGCCTCACCGACTTTACGACCAACAATTTTTCCATTTGAAAGCGTAAAAGATTCATCGTGTTCAGCTATCGCAGGAAGCGATAATAAATCCCATCCATCTTGTTTTAGCAAATGACCCGTTAAATCGTCAATATGTAATCGTTGCATTACAACTATAATTACACCGTTCACCTTATCATTTAACCTTGAAATAAGCGTGTTATCATACCAATTATTTACATTATTTCGTTTTACATCAGATTGAGCATCATCAGCTTTTATTGGATCGTCAAGTATTATCCAATTCCCGCCAAAACCTGTTAATGACCCGTCAACAGATGTTGCAAATCTATATCCGTTATAAGTTGTTTCAAACATATTTTCAGTATTCTTATCACCTAAACGGGTTTTAAAAACTTGTTTATAAAAATCAGTTTCCATAAGCTGTCGGGTTTTTCGTGACAAATCATTGGCAAGAGGTTGTGCATAACTTGCACAGATAATTCTTTCAGATGGTGAGTGTCCAAGAATATAAGCCGGAAACGAGATAGAAACAATGTGAGATTTTAAATTCCTCGGTGGAATATTTATTATTAATCGTTTAATTTTGCCATCCAAACATTGTTGCAATGTATCACATATAAGTTCTAAGTGCCAATTTCCTTTAAATGGTTGTGAATTATCTATTTCATAAAATGCCTTCTGCATAAACGCATAAAGATCGTTCCTGCAAGCAGCATATAAAATTCCCTTGTTATTCATGATTTAATCCCCTTTGTATATAATCTTCTAAAATCTGAGCATCCTGCGGTGTTAACTCTTCTTCCACATCATTTTTAATATTTTTTTCTCCTGCTAAAATTGGAGTTAGAATTTTGATTGCAGAAACTTTGCCACTAAGCGAATCTGCAATCAGACGCTTAGCTAAAGCCCGTTTTTTAGTAATTTTCGTTAATTTTCCATTTTCCTGAACTGTAATCATTTCGCTCATTTCTTCCAGAACATCTTCTGCGAAATTATTGTTCTTCTTAGGACGCCCTTTGGGATTTCCAGATTGTCCCGGCTTAAACTGATGTTCTTTAGGTGGGCATCCATAGCCCACCTTGTATTTTGAATCCTTATTAGTCATGACAATCCTCCTTAGATTCAACTAACTTTGCCATTTTGCCAGTAAGATGTTCCCATCGATATAAAATTACATCGCAATATTTGGGTTCAAGTTCAATAATTCTTGCTTTACGTTTTGTCCGTTCAGCCGCAATTAATGTCGAGCCAGAACCACCAAAAGAATCTAAAACAATTCCGTTTGGTGAAGAACAGTCTAAAAGTGCATCCATAATCATTGGAACGGGTTTAACTGTCGGATGCAGTTTTACCAAGGTCTTAGCTTGAGGGTTGCTGGCATGCATTCCTTTATATTTCCAAACATTTGTACGATATCTTCCGTGAACCCCAAGTTCGACATTATTTATATGAGGTTTTGTTCCGTTTTTGAATACAAAAATAAATTCATGCTGAGAACGATATAGTGACCCCATCCCACCAGTACTTTTATCCCATACACAAATATTTTTGAGAGATGAATAAATATCACGACCAGCTACAAGCATTTCTTCAACATGTCGCCAATCCATACATTGATAATGTATAGAGCCGTCAATTGAATATCTTACTTGCAAACTCATTGCAGTTTTGAGAAAATCAGTAAATTCATCTTTTTTCATTTCGCCGGAAGCAAGCTCAAATTCTTCATGTTGTTTTTGCTTGGTAACATTCCCTTTAATTTTGACGTTATAAGGCGGATCTGTAAAAATAACCTGTGCTTGCTCATTTTTCAATAGTTTTTTGTAACTAACTTCTTCCAATGAATTTCCGCAATAGAGCAAATGCTCGCCAAGTTTCCATAAGTCCCCCTTTTGCACTCGCTTTGGAATATCAATAACATTTTCTAAAAACTCTGTATCAGAATCTTTCTTTGAAGCATCTTTTACTACATCAAGAACTTCAGGATTTAATATCAAATCCAATTGAGGAATATCAAAACCTGTAATAGTTGCATCAAAGCCAATTTCAGGTTCAAGGTTCATTAGGAAATCCAGTTCGATTTTTAGGATTTCATTGTCCCAGCCTGCTTCTTCTGCAAGTTTGTTATCAGCAATAATGTAAGCCCTGATCTGTTCTTGTGTCATGTGACTTAAACAAATTGTCGGAATTGCTGTCAAACCCAAATCTCTTGCAGCTAATACTCTGCCATGTCCAGCAATTATTACATTTTCTGTATCCACAAGCACAGGGTTATTAAATCCTAACTTTTCAATACTCTGTGCAATTTTGTGCAACTGCTTCTTGCTGTGTGTTCTTGAATTCTTCGGATTGAGTTTTAACTCTGCCGGATTTTGATAGTTAATAGCTAACTTGTTTTTGCGAGATTTCATTTTTTTATCTCCTATTATTTTGTACGGATTGCAAATGCATCCATATAAAAATTAGGAAAAACTTTTGAGTGTTGGAGATAAAAAAATATAAGAAAAAGAAAAACCGCTTGTATAAAGCCTTTTGACACAAATCATGTTGTCGTCTTGACTAAAATTTAAGACAGAGTGATGTATATAAATGTAAAACTTGAAAGGATTTTATTATGGCAAATTTAGAAAAAGTTATTAATGTACTTACTGAGATTTAACATTTAGATCCAGAAAATCAAAATGCTAAAATTTCTATCTGTGAAAAATATTTATTACAAGACCTGAGCAAGATGATAGTTATTATATTGAACTTTAATGATAACAATTGTGTCAATTGACTTGACTTTATCCGCAACAAGAGTGATTTATGTAAGAGAACAAAAAGGTGTATACATGGCATTAAATATTTTTGAAAAACGAATTAAAAATTGGGAAGAACAACACGGTTCCTTATCTCCTAAAGTTCAACGGAAAATTGACAAACTAGTTGAAAATTATGACAGAACTCAAAACATTGAAAAAGAGAACAAAGTTTTATCAATTACCGACGGAACAAAACTGGTTCGAGAATTTAAAGGGAAAAGATACTCTGTAACGGTTATCCCAAACGGTTTTGAATACAACGGCAGAACATACAAGAGCCTGTCTGCGATTGCCAACGAGATAACCGGTACTCGTTGGAATGGTAAGAAATTTTTCGGAGTTGCGTAATGAAAAAGAAAGTCAGATGTGCAATTTATACAAGAAAATCAACAGAAGAAGGACTTGAACAGGACTTCAACTCACTTGATGCTCAGCGAGAAGCCTGCGATGCTTATATAAAATCTCAAGTACATGAAGGCTGGGTATTAGTTGACAAACAATATAATGATGGTGGATATTCAGGCGGAACAATGGAACGCCCCGCATTTAAAGAACTTTTAAAGGATATTGAAAATAATGAAATTGATATTGTTGTGGTATATAAAGTTGATCGTTTAACCCGCTCACTGATGGATTTTTCAAAAATTATTGATGTTTTTGACAAGCATAATGCATCATTTGTATCAATAACTCAGCATTTTAATACAACAACCTCAATGGGACGATTAACCCTCAATATCTTGCTATCATTTGCTCAATTTGAACGTGAAGTGACAGGAGAAAGAATTAGGGATAAATTTGAAGCTTCGCGTAAAAAAGGGCTTTGGTTGTCAGGGATTTGTCCTTATGGATACGAAAAAGATGAGCATCATATATTGCATCCGCAACAGCCTTATGCAGATAATGTTCGGATTATTTACGAATCCTTTCTTGAAATGAAAAATGTTCTTAAATTAAAAAAATATCTTGCAGAAAATGAAATTTTAACCAGAAGCGGAAAAGAATTAGCCAAAGGAAGCTTATATCACATACTTTCAAATAAAGTTTATTTGGGTAAAATTATTCACAAAAACAAAGAATACGACGGATTGCATGAGCCTATTATTTCGGAAGAATTGTTTAATAATGTGCAAAACTTATTAAAGGCAAATTCTGTTCAAAGAAAACACTCAACTAATGCTAAAACGGGCTCACTACTTGCAGGATTATTATTTGATGACAAAGGAAACAAGATGTCGCCGTCTTACAGTAACGCTAATAACAAGCATTATAGATACTATATTAGTATGTCAATTAAAAATCCTGTTGATTATGAACGCGGAGAGATAACAAAAATTTCAGCAGGTGAGATTGAAAATTTTGTACAAAATGATTTAAGGAAATTATTAAAAAACACACATAAAATGCAAACATATCTTGAGAATTATTCAGTAGAACAACAGAAATTGATATTAGGTTTAATGGAATCTTCCGAAACGGATAAGGTATTTTTAAGAACTGCAATCAAGCGAGTTGAACTAAATGTTGACTACATAAGAATAAGCTATGATATCGCATATATTGTGAAACACTTTGCTACACTAGCTTTTAATGCAGAATTCAATCATATTGAAGAAGATGAACAAATAATTACAAACCGTATTGATGTGCGAATTTCTTTAACACCGCAACGGCAAAATAAGATTATAATTCTTGGTAAAGCGAATTATGATATGAAACTGATTCAGGCAATAGTGAAAAGTTTTTGGTATAACAAACTCGGAGCAGAAAGAAAACTTCCGATTGAAGCCAGAAACGGCAACAACAAACGATTGCGAAAACTAAGATTTCTGCCACCTGAGATAATAGAGAGCATAATGAACGGCACACAAGATCCGGAGCTAAATGTTAAGAAATTGATTGAGATGGCTGAAAAGACTGTTCTATAAGTGTTTTATTGTATATTCACTATAAATTCTTCACTTTGACCAATACATGCGTCATTTTTCGTAAATTATTTGCCTCAGTTACCTCACTTCTGGTATTTGCAACCTATAGCATTATTTTATATGGTCCTTGAATGGGAGTTTTTAATTTGGCATTTAAAACATATGTAATTTAACTTACAGAACAAGATAGAATTAACTTTGAGATAAAGATATATGATTATCTTTAATAGGTAGTTGTTTAAGTATTTTTGAATCAAAAGCATAAATATGTTCCAGATACAATAAAATAGATAAGCGTGTAATATTTAACAATTTTAAAAATTGATTGTTATCTGAATTTTCAAAATCTAAATTAGATTCGCCATCGTGTGCAATATTCGAACG
>USOK01000055.1 GCA_900556295.1 uncultured bacterium
GTATTTGTTATTTAAATGAGCATAGTCAAAGAGAATTACGCCTTTTGCATTTACTTTTCTTGCTTCATGGATTTGTCTAATTAAGTCTTCATCAGAACCACCCATAAATGTTACGAACAAGCCTGCATAAAAATCTGTTTTTGCAGCTTTTGCATTAATTACATCCATCATCATTTTGTTTGCAGTTTTTGAGTCGCAAGTTAAAAATAATGGTGTAAATCCATCTAAGTAATCTCTTGTTGACCAGGTTTTCCAATCCTGCTGTTTAGCTTCAAGTGCTGCTTGTCTATCAGGAAAAATAACTGCACTGATGTAGGTGTGAGTTTGTCTGCCCAAACATCCGAATTTTTTAATCATATCAGTGACTTTTGCTCTTCTATAATTGCACCAATCTTGCCATAATGGATCGCTTTTGGTAATAGTTGCCGGATCAACTCCATATATAGATTGGAATTCGTTTCTTGCATAATCAGTGTATCCCCAGCTATTTGTGTCGTTGGAAGAAACACTATTTGGATATCTGATGTAATCAACATTTATTCCGTCAGGTTTGTATGTTGTTATTATTTCAGATACAAGTTTTACTAAAAAGTCTTGTACATATGGATTTGCCGGATCTAAAAAGTAACCGTTATGTTCGGATGTTGATTTTGATGGTTCAACAGAATTTATGTCTTTTTTTAGCTTGTTTCCCCAAGATGGATTCATTGCTAAAATGCTTTGAGGGTTGTCTTTAGGGTTTTGTACTCCGGCGTAGAAAGTTTCAAACCAAGTGTGAACTTTAATGTTTCTTTTATGAGCTTCTCTAATCCAAATTGCAAGAGGGTCAAAACCTTGGAATTGCTCATATTGTGGAGTAAAACCGTAAGCAGTCATTGTTTGGCTCGGAAAAATTGTTTTGCCGTGATAATACGTTTCTAAGAAAATGTTATCAATGCCAGCTTGTTTTAACCTATTCAATGTTGAAATAATTTCTTGTTCAGATTTTTCAGTTGGTCTAATCCAAATTCCTTTTAGCTCATTCGCTTTGTAAGGTAATACGCTTTTAAGAGCGTCGTTTGAAGCTTCAATTGCAAGTTGAGAATATTTTTGAACCTCATCAGGGGTTTTTCTGGCTTTGCGTACATAATCTCTTGCGTCATTTATGTAGCTGTAAGGTACTTTCCAATTGTAATCTGGACTGATTGTTCTGTAATATTGAAGCATTTGCTCTGCTTCTGTAATTTTCTTTTCTGATTCAAAAATATAGCTTTCAGAAGTTGTGTATGTGTAAACAAGATTAGCATCTCTGTCGATATATATTTTTGTTCCAACTTTTATGCTTGAATTCATCCAGTTTTTTGCTTTGCCGTGACCGCTTATAACAATTCCGTTTGCCGGAATATAAGAGTCAGCACCAGAAAGTTCTGTAACCGTATTATCTTCAACAACTGCTTCTGCACCGAATTCGTTAGTGTTTGTTCTGATTCCGTAGTTAGGTGTATAAATTACGAGTTGATTTGCTCCCCTTGCTCCAGGTAGGTAACTACCGGCTCTATTGGTTGAAGCAGTGGGGTCTATGGCGTTAATCCAACTTTTTGTGTAGCTAAAAACAACTTCCCCTTTAGCAGGTTGATATGGCTTAAATACCGGAGCAATAACTTCTTCCGGTATTACAAGTTCTGAATTATCCAGATTCGTTTGCTCATTATCATCTACCAATAGTTGCTTTTGAACTGGTTCAGGACGTTTCCTCGCTGTTAAAATCGTGGTGACATCTTCAGCTTGACAGGCAGATGTTACAACAAATGTAACTGCCAGCATTAATATTATTTTTTTTAAATTCATTTTTCTCTCTTTTTTACTCCCGGAGTGTCTGAAATTTTCTTTTATTATAATAACTCATAAATTTTATTGAGCAAAGTTTTTTATATTTGTTAAACAAAAAATCGACAATTCTCATAAAGATTTGTCGATTTTTTGTTTAAATTTATTTAAGATTACAAATCTCCGATGTTTGGAGTTGTGTGAATTTTGTGATTATTCATAAATGATTGATCGTCATAAGAAGGATCTAGATACATGAAAAATCTTCTAACACCTCTAACAATCGGCTTTTTGTAAATATCTCGTTCAAAATAATCCGGTGTATATTCGCCATTGGCTTGCGAAATAGATTTACTTGTCGCATTAATAAATGCAGGAGAATATCCATGGTTTTTTAAATAATCTTCATTAACCGTATCAGCAGTTGTTAATTCTGCATAAGCAGGCATTACCGCAAATAGTGCTGTTAATCCTAGAATTAAAAAACAATTTTTCATTTACACCTCAATTTTATTCTGTATCAATTATAATAATACTTTTTTCAATAGTTACAAGTACATTATAATTTCTTTACAAAAAATGTTCCATATATTATTTGTATGATTTTGTTATAATTTCTTCTAATTTTTCAAGAAGTTTGTTTTCTGGTACTTTAGCAATAATTTCGCCTTTTTTAAAAATTATGCCTTCGTTTACACCGCCGGCAATTCCAAAATCAGCATGGCGAGCTTCTCCGGGACCGTTTACTGCACAGCCCATTGTTGCAATTGTTATTGGTTTGTCAAGATCTTTAAACCTTTCTTCAACTTTTTTAGCAAGTCCGATTAAATCAATTTGAGTTCTTCCGCAAGTTGGACAAGAAACAAAGTTTACTCCGCGTTCTCTAAGTCCTAAACTTTTTAGGATATCAAAACCCGCTGAAACCTCTTCTGTTGGGTTCTCGGTTAAAGAAACTCTGATTGTGTCGCCGATGCCTTCTGCAAGAAGCGTACCTAAACCAACGGATGATTTGATTAAACCTCCACGTAGAGTACCCGCCTCTGTCACTCCAAGGTGAAGCGGATACGGGATTTTTTCTGCAATTGAACGGTAAGCTTCAATTGTTGTTAGGACATCTGATGATTTTAAAGAAACTTTGATTAAATCAAAGTCAAGGTCTTCAAGAATTTTTATGTGTCCTAATGCGCTCAGAACCATTTTTTCAGATAATGGGATATTTTTGTCCAGCAAATCTTTTTCAAGCGATCCTGCATTAACACCAATTCTAATAGGTATTTGTTGCTGTTTTGCAAGAGTTACTACTTTTTCAACATTCTCTCTTTTGCCTATGTTCCCTGGGTTTAGTCTAAGAGCATTAATCCCATTGTTAATACATTTTATAGCTAATTTGTAATCAAAATGAATATCTGCAATTAATGGAACAGGAGATTTTTTTACAATATCCTTTATTGCATCTCCGGCTTCTGCATTAAGAACCGCAAGACGCACAAGTTCACAGCCTTTTGAAGCTAGTTCATGAATTTGATTTAGAGTTGCTTTTACATCTCTAGTGTCAGTGTTACACATTGATTGGACGCTGATTTGAGCATCTCCGCCAATTTTTACATTTCCGATTGAAATTTGTTTTGTTTTTCTTCTTTTTATCATATTATAATTGTATCACAAAAAGGAGAGTAATCATGAAAGTTGCAATTTTATCAGATATTCACGGTAATATGCAGGCACTTGAAAGTGTTATGGCAGATATTAAAGAAAATAATTGTGAAAAAGTATTCTGTTTAGGTGATTTGGCAATGGCTGGACCGGAACCGACAAAGGTTATCAATTTTGTTAAATCTCAAAGTAATTGGACAGTTATTCAAGGAAATACCGATAAAATGATTGCAGATTTTACACCAGAAATCCTTAAAAATACAGAAAAAGCATTTCCTGTAATGGGGCATGCCCTTGCAGATGATGTTTTGTTTTTAAGTGATGACGCGAAGAATTTTCTTAAAAATCTTTCGCCTCAAAAAGAATTAAATGTTGATGGGGTAAAAGTTTTGCTTGTTCATGGTTCTCCAAGACGTAATAACGAGGACATTTTGCCTGGTATGCCATTAGAACAGATTGAAGAAATGATAAAAAATGTTGATGCTGATTTGATTTTTTGCGGGCATACACATGTTCCTGCTGGATATCAAACAAATACAAAGCAAACGGTTGTAAATGTTGGTAGCGTTGGGCGTCCAATGACTAAAGATGCAAAATCCTGTTATTGTATTGCAGATTTTGAAAACGGGAGTTTTTCTATAGAACACAGATTTATAGATTATAATCGAGAATTGTCGGCAGAAATTATGAGAACAAGAAATTTTGACGGCGCAGAAAAACTTGCAGAAATGATTTTGCACCCGACTTCAAGGCATATTTAGATTTAAAATAGTTATTTTAGGCTAATTCTAAATTCTTTAGAAGCTTTGTTTATTAATTTTGGTAAAATTGATTCATAAAGCTGTATGTCTTTTGGGCTTTTTATTTTTGTTGTGCTATTTTCGTAAACTTCGCCAGTATTATTAATGGAAAACGTAATATATTTTACTGTATTGTCTTTAGAATATCCTGAATATTGAATGTAAAGATGTCTTGCATTAGGGTTTGTTTTGCTTGCCACAGAAGCCATTTGGATGTGTTCTATTGGGGAGTCAATTTTGTACATTTTATTTACTTTTAATTGCTGTGCAAATTTTTGAACCATTTCAGAAGTTCGTTCTGATAGTTTCACCATGGTTTTAGTGCCACCAGTAAATGAAACGCTGTCTGCCATCATCTTATTTGAATATCGTATGCTGTTTGATTTGTTTTGTTGTATAAGTCCGAAATGTCGAACATTGCTATAATTATTTCCGTTAATTGCTGTAATCATATTTTTTCACCTTTCAATACTATTATAAGTATTCTAAAAATTTTTTTTGCTATTATAATTCAAAAATATTTACAGAACAAGTAAAAATTTTTTCGATTTTGATAAATATTATATTTGTGTTAATATACAACCTGAGGATAATCTTATGTATATAAATAAAGAACAACTCGTTTCGTATATAAAAAAATTAAGTGAACCAAGAGTTTTGGTGATTGGTGATTTGGCAATAGATGAAATGATATACGGAGATGCTGAAAGAATTTCAAGGGAAGCTCCTGTATTGATATTGCGTCACTCAAATACAAAATTGATTTTAGGTGCTGCGTCAAATGCTGCTCATAACGTTTCAACTTTAAATGATGGGAAAGTCAGCGTTATAGGTGTTTGTGGAGATGATTTTCAAGCAAATCAATTGAGAGAAACTTTTGAAGACGCAAATGTAAATTGTGGTCTTTTGGTTGTAGATCCATCCAGAAAAACTACAACAAAGACAAGAATTTCAGGTTCAATCACAACATCAATAACCCAACAAATTGTTAGGATTGACAGGCAGACGAATGCTCTGCTAAGTCCAGAAATTGAAGAAGAAGTTTTGAAGCAGATTGAAAGAGCAGTTCCGGAACATGACGCAATTATTCTTTCAAACTATCATATAGGAACATTAACACCTAAAATTATTCAAGAAACTATAAGACTTGCAAATCAATATAATAAGGTCATAGTTGTTGATGCTCAAAAAGATTTAGAAATATATAAAAATGTTACGTCAATGACTCCGAACCTTCCGGATACCCAAAAATCTGTCGGGTTTGATATTGAAAACGAGGAAGATTTAAAACGCGCAGGTGATAAGTTGCTTGGTGCTACAAATGCAAAATCTATCTTGATTACATGCGGAGCTGACGGTATGTTCGTGACAAGAATGCATGGTAATTATACAAAAATACCGGTATTTAACAAGTCAGAAGTTTTTGATGTAACAGGTGCAGGAGATACGGTTACTGCTGTTTATACGCTTGCATTAGCGACAGGCGCAGATCCATCTTATGCGGCTATTATCGGAAATATTGCAGCTAGTATTGTTGTAAAACAATTTGGCTGCGCAACTACTACAATTGATGAAATTTTGAATGCAGTTAACGAACTGTAGTTATTCTTGATTTCGGAAACTATGGAGAGAACTTTTATGGAAAAATTAACAGAAATATTTAAAAAATTTAAACCTGTAGATTTAATTATTGTTGCAGGCGTAATTTTAGCTTTAATTGTCGGGTTTTTTACATACAAAAATTTTAGACAAACAGCATCAAAGCAAATTGAAGCGACTTCAAAAATTACGTTTCAAGTTTTTGTAAGAGGTGTTACTTTGACAGGAAATGAAAATCCTATGAGAGCTAATGACAAAACATTTATAAGTATTAGAAATGTTCCTTATACAGACTTAGATATCGTTGATGTTAAAGCAGATAGAAAGAAAATTGTGTTACCAATTTTGAACAGTAAAAAAGTTATGGTTGTTGAAGATGTCTCTCAAGCTAATATGTATGATATAACTGTTACTCTTAAAGATACTGCCAAAATTACTAAAGATGGTGCAGTTGTTGGCGGTAACAAGATTAAAATGGGTTTACCTATTACTCTTGAAGGAAAAGATTACAAATTTAACGGTACTGTTTCTGACTTAAAAGTTATGCCTGAAACAAATGATGACAAATTTCATAATTCAATAAATACAGATGATGATGTTCAATAAAATATTAAAATTTACTCAACAAAAAACAGAATATTTATATAAAAATAGTTTATTTTTGCAAAATATTGATAAACTTATATTTGCGTCAATCCTGTTAGTCTTTTTGACATCGACAGTGATGTCGTCGGATGTAATTGGATTTATTGCTCTGATAACAGTGTTTTTGACAGTTGTAAAAGTGTTAACCAAACCTAATGAAAATTTAGATTGCAAGAGTTTTGAATTATGGCTGTTGGCTTACTTTATGCTTGTTATAGTTAGTTTAGCCGGATCAACACTTTTTCATTTGAGTTTGAAAGGGTTTTTTAAAACCTTTACGTATATGACTTTTTATTTTTCATTAGTTCAGTATTTGAAAAATAATAAACATAAAATTCCATATTTGTTGGGTGCAATAGGCCTTTGCGTTAGTTTTGAGGCAGTAACAGGCTTTTTGCAGAACTTTTCTCATGTTGAGGAAATTTCTGGTTGGCAAGATGTTTCTGAACTTAATCCGGAAGAGGTTATGACAAGAGTTTACGGAACATTAAAACCTTATAATCCTAACCTATTGGGTGGGTATTTTGTTGCCGGAATTCCTGCTTTGTACGGCTTAGGTGCATATTTCTTAGCAGATAAAAAGTATAAATTTGCTATTGGTGGACTTTTACTTGCATTATTTTCAACATTAACATTATTCTTGACTGGTTGCAGAGGTTCTTATATTGGCATGATGGTTATATTTTGCGGAATGTTTATTGTTAGTGCAAAATATTTATGGCAAAATTACAAAACTATATACCTATCAATTGTCGGTGGTGTTATCGCATTTGCAACGACGGCTATATTGCTTGTATCATCGTTAAGAGCAAGAGTTCTGTCTATATTTGCTATGCGTCAGGATTCTTCAAATTCATTCAGATTTAATGTTTATCATTCATCAATAGAAATGTTTAAAGATAATTGGTTATTAGGAATTGGTGTTGGCAACCAAAATTTCAGAGAAATTTACGGACTTTATATGAAAACAGGATTTGATGCGTTGAGTGCGTATAATATTTTCCTAGAAATAGCTGTAGAAAGTGGAGTTTTTGCTCTAATTGCCTTTATTGGATTTTTAGTAACTTTAATTAAAAATGCTGTTAAATTTATCTTGAAGTCGGCTGATACAAAATCTGTTATTTTTACAGCAACTGCATTGATATCTATTTGCGCCGTATGTATTCATGGGCTGGTTGATACAGTATTTTTCAGACCGCAAATTCAGTTTGTGTTTTGGACAATGGTTGCTGTAGCTCGAGTTTTGATATATGAATGCGTGGAGTAGTTAGTAACTAAAAATATTATTTATAAAAACAAAAAGGTCATTTTATAATGACCTTTTTTTAAACCTATTTAATAAATAAACACAAATAAATAATTTACCTTCTTAGTCTACATAAGCAGTTAGAACCTGCTGACCTAACACGGAGAATCTCATTTTTTTCAATGCTCTCAATTCTGTTTGGCGAATACATTCTTTGGTTACACCATAAATATTGCCGATTTCTTCAAGTGTCTTTTTGGTGTTATCTTCCAAGCCATAACGCATTTTTACAACTTCTTGTTCACGTTCTTTTAGAGTTGAAATTACATTCAAAATATCTGATTTCAAATCTTCAAACTCAACTTCTTGAGTTGCAGATGCTTTTTTATCCTCAATAATATCTGCAATATTCATTTCTTTTCCATCATTATTTTCAAGTCCGCTTTCGATTGAAATTGTTTTTGAATAAGCGTTTAAGAAAGTGTCAATTTTGTCAGCAGACATATTCATCCTTTTTGCAACATCTTCTGTTTTTACTTGTCCATTAGTTTCTCGTTCCATTTCTCGTTTGATTTTTGAAAAACGAGATAGAGTTTCTTGAATATAAACAGGAATTTTCATGCAGTGTGATTGTTCAGAAATTGCCTTAAACATTGATTGCTTAATCCACCAGCTTGCATAAGTTGCGAACTTGTAACCTAATTTATAGTTGAATTTGTCGGCTGCAACCATTAATCCCATATTGCCTTCTTGTATAAGATCTGTCATTGGTAAATTTGACATATGGATTGCTTTTTTTGCAATTGTGATTACAAGTTTAAGGTTTGCTTTTATAAGTTGTTTTTTCGCTTCTGTATCGCCTTCTTTTGCTTTTTTAGCTAAAAATTTTTCTTCAGCTTGAGTCAGTGAACGGTAATCAGAAATCTCTCTAATGTAATTTGTTAAAACACTGTCATTTGAACCGTCTACGATTTCATTTTTAGCTGGGTTGGAAGATTTTGTGACGGTTCTCATTTTGATAGGTGAATTTTTACTCATACCTATTTAAACTC
>USOK01000056.1 GCA_900556295.1 uncultured bacterium
CTAAGATATACTATGTAAAAATTTTCATAAACAGACTCTATGTTTGATATGTATGCCTGCTTGGCCCCCCAAGCAGGTCTTTTTATTGCGTTAATTCTTTTTTATGCTATTATATTGGCGTTAATTTAAAAAGGAGAAAAGTATGTTAAAAGAAGTTCGAGCAAGTCATATTTTGGTTAAGACAGAAGATGAAGCTAACAAGCTTCGTGAAGATATTAACGCAGGAAAGATTTCGTTTGAAGAGGCTGCAAGACAAGTTTCTTTGTGCCCATCAGGTCAGGCGGAGATTTAGGCTTTTTTAAACGTGGGGTTATGGTAAAACCTTTTGAAGATGCTACTTTTGCTATGAAGAAAATTGGGGAAATTTCAAACCCTGTTGAAACGCAATTTGGCTGGCACTTGATTCAACTTACAGGCATGATTGATGATTAGTGCTGTTGAAAAAGTTAGAGAGTTTATGAATAAGCAGGGGGTAAAATACCTGCTTGTAAACTCTACAAATAAGTATTTAGAAGAATATACTTCGTTGGAAGAAAATTCCAGATATTTTTTGACAGATTTTTCCGGCTCTACGGGAGATGTGCTTGTTACTCCTGAAAAAATTATGCTGTTTGTTGATGGGAGGTATCATATTCAGGCTGATTTAGAGGTGGATCATGATGTTGTTACTGTTGTTAAATTGCAAACAGGACAAGTGTTTTTAGATGAATTGGTAAAAAATATTCCTGCAGGTGAAGTGTTAGGTATTTTTGCAAAGAAAAATTCTCAAAAACGTGTAGAATATCTACAAGAAAAAGGTGTGGCTTTAAAATATTTTGATATTGATCCACTAGATCAAAATATTCAGTATGATAATTCAAATATTGTTCAAGTCGATGGACTTTCTACCGAAGAAAAAATAAAAAATATCAATTGCGACGGAGCGATTTTGATTACAAATCTTGAAGAAGTTTCTTATTTGTTTAACCTTCGAGATTTTTCAAAAAATTATTCGACAAAGATTCGTGGAAAGGCTGTAATATTGGCAGGTAGAGCAAGGTTGCTAGATGATATAGACGATTTTGTTGAAAGTTATAATGGAAGGATTTTTGTTGATAAATCAACTATAAATGCCTATGATTACAGTCTAATTGGCGAAAATGTTGAAATTTTGCAAGATAGTCCGATAAAATTAATGAAGTCAGTAAAAACTGATGATGAGATAAATCATTATATTGAGGCTTTTAAACGTACTGATATGGCTGTTAAAGCAATAAGGGATTACATTGATGATAATGATAATATTTCTGAATACGATATTGCTGAACAATTGGAAAAAGAGTTTAAGAGATATGGCGCAAAAAGTTTAAGTTTTAAATCAATTGTAGCAAAAGATAAAAATTCTGCTCTAGCACATTACTCAAAATGTTCAAAAGACGAAATTTTGAAGGACGGAAGTCTCGTTTTGATTGATTGTGGTGCGTATTATGAGCAAGGGTTGGCGACTGATATAACAAGAGTTTTTGTCAAAGGTGAACCTTCAAAGTTGCAGAAAAAAGTTTATACAGTTGTTTTGAAGATGTTTTTGAATGCATATAATTACAAACCGGTATCAGCAAATGGGAAGTGTATTGGTTATAATATTGATGAATTCGCAAGAAAAATATATTCTGAGAATGAAATAGAAGGTTTTGTTTTTAATCATGGACTTGGTCACGGTATTGGCATAAGTGTTCACGAATATCCTCCAAACTTGAGTAAAAACGAGATGGCGAAAGTCGAAATAAAAGACAATATGTGTTTTACAATAGAACCTGGACTTTATAACGAAAATTATTTTGGCGTAAGATTGGAAAATTCTTGTTATATGAAGAATGGCAAAATTACTTCTTTGGTTCACATGAATTATGAGAAAAAATTGATAGATTTTGCAATGTTAAATGAGCAAGAAAAAGAATGGCTAAAAGAGTTTGAGGTACTTTAATGCAAGAAATTACTAGTGTTAATAATGATTTAGTAAAAGAAACTGTAAAATTACAGCAAAAAAAATACCGTGATAAAGAAAATAAGTTTTTGCTAGAAGGGTTTAAATGCATAGAGGAAGCTCATAGTGCGGGATTGGAAGTAGAACACGTATTTGTATTGAAAGAAAAATTCAATCGCTATAATTTTTTGGCTGATAAATTGATTTTAACAACAGAAGCGATTTTGAAAAAGATCTCCACAACAGAATCAGCACCAGAAGCAGTCGGGGTTGCAGTTAAAAAGGTTTGTTCGATTAGAGATTTGAGAAATGCAAAAAAAGTTATTCTACTAGAAAATATAAAAGATTTAGGTAATCTTGGAACGGTTTTGCGTACGGCAGTAGCATTTGGGGCTGATGCTGTTGTGTTGTATGGTAAGGAATGCGCAGATTTGTATAACCCAAAATGTGTACGTTCAACTGTTGGAAATCTCTGGAAGATTCCAGTTGTTTATATCGAAAATTTTTCGGATTTGAATAAAGAATTTGAAACATTTGAAAGAATTGCAACATTGCCTCGTGCAAAAGATTATTTGAAAAATTATAGCGTAAAAGAGCCTATGCTTGTAATGTTTGGCTCTGAAGCAGATGGGCTTTCTGATGAGTTGGTAGAATTTGCAACGAAAAACGTAAAAATTGAAATGTCATCGACTGTCGAATCTTTGAATTTGTCCGTTTCTTGTGCAGTTGTTTTGTATGAATTGTTTGTTTAATATCTTTATTTTTATAGTAAAATATTTATATGGATATTTTGGAAGTAAAAAATCTTTGGAGTGAGATAAAAAATGAACTAAAAGAAAGCTTGCCGGCTCCTGCGTTTCAAATGTGGCTAGATGCGTTAGAACCTGCGGATTACGATGGGAATGTTTTCTTTTTATGTTCTGTACATGCACTTGCGCCTCAGGTTATTAAGGCGAACTATGATAGTCAAATTTTGGATGCGTTGAAAAAGGTGCTTGGTAAAAATGTTAGTTATCAGATAACTTTTGATTCTGAACTTGCAGATAAATACCAAAAAGAAAAGAAAAAAGAACTTCAAAAGGCAAAACGTTCGCTTCCGGAAACAGAAGAAAGTAAACTTATTGATAATCTTGCACAAATGCAATCTTCTGCAAATCTTAATTTGAAATATAAGTTTGCAAACTTTGTGGTTGGTGAGAACAGCCGTTTTGCTCACGCAGCCGCTTTTGCAGTAGCTCAAAATCCTGCTAAAAAATATAACCCGTTGTTCATCTATGGGGCATCAGGGTTGGGAAAAACACATCTTATGCAGGCGATAGGACACTATATTATTTTCAATAAACCGAAATTAAAGGTAAAGTATATTAAAACCGAAGAATATGTAAATGAGTTAATTAAAAATATCCAATGCGGAGGAAATGATAGAAACAGTAGAATGGATAAATTTCGTCAAAAGTATCGCAATGTTGATGTCTTATTGATAGATGATATTCAGTTTCTTGAAAGCAAAACTTATACTATGGAAGAAATTTTCCATACGTTCGATAGCTTGCATAACAAAAATAAACAAATAGTAATTACCTCTGACAGGTTGCCGAAGGATATTCCAACGTTGCCAGATAGGTTGAGAACTCGTTTTGAAATGGGTTTGATGGTTGATATTACACCTCCGGATTTTGAAACAAGGGTTGCAATTCTTGCCAATTTGGCAGAGCAGGCTGATGTTAAGGCTGGCTTTGAGGTGTTTGAATATATTGCAAAGAATTATGTAAACAATGTTCGTGAGCTTGAAGGAGCTTTTAACAAGGTTAGTGCTTACGCTGATATAGAGAAAACTGACATTACACTTGAATTTACAAAAAAAGTTCTTAATTGTGAACAGATTAAGGAAGAATTGACTATTGAAAAAGTCGCAAGAGCAGTTGGCGATTATTATGGTGTGTCGATGAAAGACTTTTTGAGTTCAGCAAGAAATCAAAGAGTTTCATCTGCACGGCACGTAGCAGTCTATATGGCTAGAGAATTGACAGAAAAAAGTTTTGAATCTATTGCAGAATTTTTCAAGAAAAAACATACTACAATGCTTTATTCTTATGAAAAAATTAAAGAAGAATTGCGAACAAATAAAGAACTTGAAAACTCTGTATATGAGATAAGACGCAGTATTGAGGGTTGATTTTTATGTATGATTATATAAAAGGTTTTTTGGCGAATAAGACAAATTCAACTAAAGGAACGTATATTACTGTAGAAACGGCTGGGATTGGTTATTTGCTTGAAATTACAACAAGAGACTTTAATGAGGTTTCTGTTGGTGATGTAAAAATTTACACAGTTCTCTTACATAGAGAGGACAAAATGAGTCTTTGTGGTTTTTTGCATAAGGAAGATAGAGATATATTTAATATTTTGACATCTGTTTCCGGTGTTGGTTCAAAAATGGCGTTGACTTTGTTAGATGAATTTGAATCATCTGAACTTATCGGGTTTGTAATTGAAGGAAATTATAAAGAAATTACTCGAGCTAAAGGCGTTGGACCGAAGCTTGCTCAAAAAATCATTCTTGAATTGAAGGATAAACTGATGAATTATCAAACTAAAGAACCTATTAAGATTTCATCGATTACTCCACAAAAGGTTGATAACCAAGCTGTTGAAGATGCACAAATGGTTCTTGTTTCTCTTGGTTACGAAAGAAAAGAAATACAGAACGCAATTACAAAAGCCGTTGCAATTTTGAAAGATAAAGCTTCTGCCGAAGAAATATTGGAAGAATCTTTGAAAATTTTATCGGCTTAGTTGTTACAATATCAACGCAATGAATGCCCCTGCTACCATTGCAGGTCCGAATGGCAAATATGTTCTGTTTTCAGGGTTTTCTCTTAATCCTTTAAAGATAAGAATACAAGAAGTTATACCTAGTATTGCAAGAATGACTGCCCCAATTGTGTATAGCAATGTTGTATCTGCTGTGATTATTCTGAAATGTTGTAATGAATAGAAAACAATTGCAAATATGCAGAAGAAAGAGAAAGAAATTAAAGTTTTCCAGTCTTTATTTTGAACAAGTCCTTTTACAAAAATTGGTAAAAATAATACAACTTGAATTAAAACTGACAACGCAAGAACAACCAATAATGTTCTCCAGCCAAACAAAGCTCCTAAGCCGGCTGCAATAAAGGTATCACCTTCGCCAAAGGCTCTTGTTCCGGCTACTAAGTATCCGGCTCTTGCACATATTTCAAGGATTAAAGCCCCTTCAATAGCGCCAAGTATTGACATTGATAGTGGGTTATTTAAAAGTATGTATTTTGTGAATTCTAGTGGAGTTCCGGCTGTGTGAACTTGGTAAAGAGCTGTTGCTGTGACGATTAAGGCATACAAAAGTCCAAAACCGATTAGTGTGTATGTGTGAACATCATAAACAACTTTTTCTTTAATATCCGTTCCCGCAATTACGATAAGTAATGCAGAGAAAATCCATGCAAATAGTGTATCAAAGCTTACGCCAAATTTCATAAATAATAATGTGTACACTATACCTGTGATAAGTTCAATTATTGGGTATTGAATACTTATGGGCTCTTTACAGAATGCACATTTGCCTTTCAAACAAATATAAGATATTACCGGAATATTATGCCACCATTTTAATGGGGTTTGGCATTTTGGACATTTAGATGCCGGAAATACTATTGATTCTTCCGATAGAGTTCTCAAAATAACAACATTTAAAAAACTTCCTATACATAGTCCGGTAACAAATACCAGTGCAAGTATTGTAATAAGTGCACCCATTTTTTTATATCTCCTTTTTAGTTTTCGTCTTTTGATTTAATAATTTCATACATCTTGTGCAATGCTTTTTTTAACCTTCTGGAAACTTGCATTTGCGAAATATGAATTTTTTCAGAAATCTCTCTTTGATTTAAGTCTTGATAATAACTCATTTCTATTATTTGCTGTAAGTCTGCAGGGAGTTTTTTTATAGCTTCTGTAAGCATAATTTTATTTTCATAAGAATTCATAAACTCTTGATAGTCGCCTGCTGGAATTTTGTCTATAAGAGTCAAATCATCGTCATCTACAGATGAGATTGCTTGGTCTAATGAAAGTGTGCTTTTGCAGAGTTCTATTTCCATAACTTCATGGATTTTCTTAGCAGGGACACCGACAATATCGGCAATTTGATCTTCGGATGGTTCTTCAATTCCCTTCCCTTTAAGGTGTTTTACTGCAGAACTTATTTTAAAAACGAGTTCTTGTAACTCTCTTGGAGCCTTGATAATAGAGGCTTTATCACGTAAGTAATGTTTGATTTCCCCTCTAATGAAATATGAAGCGTAAGTTTTAAATCTAGTGTTTTTGTCAGGTTTGAAAAATTCTATTGCTTTAATTAATCCAATAGAACCTACTTGGACTAAATCTTCATTTGAAATACCTGACTGCATAGAGATATTGCCTGCAATTTTTTTTACTAACTGCATTCCTATTTCGACAATGTTTAGGTGAATCATTCTTTTTTTCTTTTCATCTTGACAATCAATGTATTCAAGAAGTAATTCATCTAAATCTTCGTTTATTTTATTCTTGCTCTCCAACGAATTTTTCTCCATTATTGTTAATATTATATCATAATATTTTTATTTTAAAATCATTAAATATATGTAAATAATACTTTTGCATGATATTTTTTTGTGATAACATGGGAAAATAAATGGAGTAGGAAAATGATTACAATAAAAGATGTAGAACATGTTGCAAAACTTGCAAGATTAGAATTGACAGAAGAAGAAAAAGAACTTTATACAAAACAACTTGGTGATGTTTTGAAGTATGTTGACCAAATGAATGAAGTTGATACTTCAGATGTAAAGCCAATGACTCAAGTTATTGATTTTTGTAACGTTATGAGAGAGGACAAAGTTGTACAAGAAATCAGCAAAGAAGCATTGATGTCTAATGCTCCGGAAGTTGAAGGTGATTTCTTTAAAGTTCCAAAAATCAACTAGCTATATAATATAACAGTTGATTTTTTAATTTAGTTTATAATTACCACGCTCCTCTCTTTTAGAAGGAGGGTTAGTTAGAAATTTTTTTGAGGTTAGCATGACAAAATATATTTTTATAACAGGTGGTGTAGTTAGTTCTTTAGGTAAAGGGATTGTGGCTGCATCTTTGGGTAGATTGCTTCGAGCAAGAGGCTTTTCTGTGATAAATCAAAAGTTTGACCCTTATATAAATGTTGACCCGGGGACAATGAGTCCGTTTCAGCATGGTGAAGTTTTTGTAACTGATGATGGTGCAGAAACAGATCTTGATTTAGGACACTATGAAAGATTTACCGATACTTCTTTAGGAAAATATAATAACGTGACTTCAGGAAGTGTTTATCAAACTGTTATAGAAAAAGAACGTCGAGGAGACTACCTTGGGGCAACTGTTCAGGTTATTCCGCATATTACAAATGAAATTAAATCAAGAATTTTAGGTGCAACAAAACAGTTTAGCCCGGATTTTCAATTGATTGAAATTGGGGGGACTATCGGGGATATCGAGAGTTTACCATTTATTGAGGCAATCAGACAATTTAAAACAGAAGTTGGAATTGGTAATGCAATTTCTATTCATACCACTTTGCTTCCGTATTTATCTACTTCAGGAGAATTAAAAACGAAACCGTCACAACATAGTGTGCAGGTTTTGAGGAGTTATGGTATTCAGCCGGAAGTTTTAGTTTGTAGAACTGCGAGACCTATTCCGAAAACTGAAAAAGAAAAGTTAGCACTTTTCTGTTCTGTGCCTAAAGAGGCAGTTATTGAATGTCGAGACATGAAGAGTATTTATGAAGTGCCACTTGCTCTTGAGGAGCAAAATATGGCCGGTGTTGTGCTCGATATGCTCAGGGTTGAAAATCGTCCAGCAGATTTGTCAAATTGGAAAAAACTTGTAGAAAATATTAAAAATCCGCATGCTGCTGTGAAAGTTGCAATAGCCGGTAAATATACGAAGCTTTCTGATGCGTACATTTCAGTTGTAGAATCTTTGAAACACGCAGGTTATGCAGATGATGTTAAAGTTGAAATTAAATGGATTAACTCAGAAGAATGTGTTGATATGAAAAAATGCAAAGAGTTATTGTCCGATGTTCAAGCAGTTGTTGTGCCTGGTGGATTTGGCGTACGTGGAATTGAAGGAAAGTTGAATGTAATTCGTTATGCAAGGGAAAACAACCTTCCGTTTTTGGGGCTTTGTTTAGGGATGCAGTGCGCAGTTATTGAATATGCTAGAAATGTTGTTGGTATTAAGGATGCAAATTCAAAAGAATTTGATGAAAATGCTCAAAATCCAGTTATTGACTTGATGCTAGAACAAAAGAATGTTCATGGTTACGGTGGTACAATGCGCTTGGGTGCTTACGATTGTGTTTTGAAAAAAGGTTCAAAGGCTGAAAAAGCTTATGGAGCTGAAAAAATTTCAGAACGCCATAGACACAGGTATGAAGTTAATAATGAATATATTGACAGAATTGCAGAAAAAGGGTTGGTATTTTCAGGAATGTCTCCGGATGGAATGTTGGCAGAAATTGTTGAATTGCCTCAATTAGATTGGTTTGTGGCATGTCAATTTCATCCGGAATTCAAATCTCGACCGGAAAGACCTCATCCGTTGTTTAAGGGTTTGATTGATGCAGTAGTAAAAAATATTTAATTATAAAATAGCAAATAGATTTTGGTATTTATTTAGTACCCTAAGAATTTCAATATTATTATCTTTTACTTGGTAAATTATATTATATTTCTTTTTTATAGTATAAATTT
>USOK01000057.1 GCA_900556295.1 uncultured bacterium
GGCGGGATACCTATCCCGCCTTACTAAACAATTGATTAGCAATCTTGAAATTGTTCTTATTCAAAAGTAAAGCCGTCGGCTTTAAATCTATCGATAACCTCTTGTAATTGTTCGTCTGAGCATACGTAAGACAATCTAAAGAAACCTTCGCCGTAATCTCCAAATGCGTTTCCTGGAACTAGTACAACGCCAGATTTTTTCAATACATCTTCGCAGAATTTGAATGCTGAATCGTATTTCTTTGGAATTGGCAACCACAAGTAGAAAGTTGTGTGTGGAACAGTTTTTTCATCAATATTCCAGCCAAGTTCTTTGAATCCTTTTACCATAATTGCTTGTTTTCTTGCATAGCCTTCGTTGCCTTTTGCAATATATTTGTCGCCTTCTTCTGAATTCAAAATTTCTGCACAAGCTTTTTGAAGAGCTTTGAAAATTCCGTTATCAAGTGTAGATTTGCCTTTGCCAAATCTTTGGATAACATCTTTATTTCCACAAACCCAGCCTAATCTCCAACCTGTTACAGCATACGGCTTTGAAAAACTATAAAATTCAATGCCTACATCTTTTGCTCCTTCTAGTTCAAAGATGCTGAAAGGTTTTTCATCTTCTGCAAAATAAATGTCTGCATAAGCGGCATCTGATGCTAGTAAGATGTCGTGTTTTTTACAGAAATTGATTACGGATTGAACATATTCTTTAGTTGTAGAAATTCCCATTGGATTATTAGGGAAGTTTATGAACAAAGCTTTGATGTTTTCAGCTTTATAACCGTCTTTGATAATTTGATTGTAAATAGCTTCAACATCAGGTTTGTAGTTGTTTTCTTTTGTTAAAGGCATTGGGTAAGCTTTTGCACCTGAACATTTAATAAATTGTAAATATGAAGCATAACAAGGATCTGGAACCATTATTACATCTTTTTCTAGTTCTTCATGTTTTGGAGTTGTAATAAATCTTACAAGGTTTGCAATCCCTTCTTTTGAACCTACAAGAGAGAAAATTTCTGTATCTGGATCAAGTTCAACATTGAAACGAGATTTCATTCTTTGAGCAATTGCTTTTCTGAAATATGGTTCGCCTTTAGGAATAGAATACATGTGAATTCCGTCCTCATCTAAAATTTCTTTAAGTCGGTTTATTAAAGCTTTTGGAGGATTAGCAGTCGGCGCTCCCATAGATAATGAGATTGGTGCTCTGTTTCTTGCAGTTAATTCATCTTTAAGTTTTGCGGTTTGTTCTTTTAATCTGAACATGATGTAAGTGTCTAATGACATTACTTCTTCGTTAAATAATCTTTCTATATCCATATTCTTATCCTCTTAGTTTTCTGTAATCATTTGCATAGGACCTTCCAAAGACGCTGTAACAAACTGTTTTGTATAAGGATTATCTTGCTTAAGCATATCTTCAGGAGTGCCGTGGTAAACTATTTTACCATCATAAAGCATTATAACTTTATTTGCAGTTCTTTGAATTGTCGACATTTGGTGTGTAACAACAATTGAAGAAGCGTGAGTTTCTTCTTTGAGTCTTACGATGTAATCTTCTATTAATGTTGAAGATATTGGGTCTAATCCTGCTGTTGGTTCATCATAAAGAATTGTATTTGGGGCTGTAACAATTGCACGTGCAAAGCTTACACGTTTTTGCATCCCCCCTGACAATTCTGACGGGTATTGGTTTTCTATTCCTTTTAAACCTACAAGTTCCAACTTTTTAGAAACTATATTCTTAATTTCTTTTTCTGTGTATTTGTTTCTTAAATCTTTCCTTTCATGGAGTGCAAATGCGATATTATCTGCAACTGTAAGTGAGTCAAATAGCGCAGAGTATTGAAAAACCATTGCAATATCGCCTCTCGATGTAATTATTTCTCCACTATCCGGAGCTAAAAGTCCACAGATGAGTTTTAAAATAGTACTTTTGCCTGAGCCAGAGAAACCTACTACGGCTAGAGTTTCTCCGTTTTCAACCTTGAAAGAAATATTGTCAATAACTCGCCTTTCATCAAATGTTTTTATTAAATTTTTGACTTCAATACTCATATTTTATATTCTACCTCTTTAAAAGAAAAAAGCTATAGCAAAAATCATATCCCATATTACAATTGCAACAAAAGACCAAACAACTGCCTTGTTTGTAGCTTCACCGACTCCTTTTGCGCCGCCTTTTGCATAATATCCGCAAGAACAGCTTATAAGCGAAATAGTTCCGCCAAAGAATACAGCTTTCAACAAACATACGCCTAAGTCTTTCATATAAATACCAAGCCACGCAGAATCAAAGAATGCCCGATAGCCTAAACCGGAAGTCAAGTGTGCTGTGACTGCTCCTGCAATAACTCCGATAGTTGATGCTATGACAACAACAGGGGGCATCATTATTAGTCCGGAAATTACTCTCGGTACAAACAGATATTTTATAGGATTGACTTTAAGAACTTCAATAGCGTCAATTTGTTCTGTGACACGCATTGTCGCAATTTCAGAGGCAAGAGATGAACCAATCATTGAAATAATCGCAAACCCTGACATTATAACACCGACTTCTCTAACAATTAACATTGTCATTAAGAGCCCAACAAAATTGCTCCCACCTTGTTTAACCATTTCTAAGGCAACTTGAGAAGCTACAATGATTGAAGTCATTCCGACAATTGAAACTGTAATAGGGAGTGATGTTATTCCAAATCTGTAACTTTGGTCTATAACTTCTTTGAAGTTGATTTCGCCTCTTATAATATATTTGGCAGTATCAATTCCGTTTTTTGTAATTTCTCCAAGTGTTTCTAAAAAATTACTCAATTCAAAGAAAATCCCTGAAAAAATCTTATATGTAGCGGATTGCTTGTAGTATTTTTGTAAACTGCTCATTTCTTAATTATACAAAAAATTTTTGTCAAATGCAATTTGTAATAAAAAAGGACTCTTTATAGAGTCCTTTCAAATACTTATTAATATCTTTCTAGATATCTGTCAATTTCCCATTTAGAAACATAAGTTCTGAATGAATCCCATTCTTTTTTCTTAGCGGAAAGAAATTCATTGAAAATATGATCTCCAAGTGCAGCCCTAGAAACAAGAGATTTATCGAACAAATCAATCGCTTCTGCCAAACTACCCGGAAGAGAATCAATTCTTTGCTTTTTGCGTTCTTTGGTAGTTAACTTGTAGATGTTGCTTTCTACAGGAGCCGGCGGATCAATTTTGTTTCTTACTCCATCAAGGCAAGCTTCCAAAATAGCTGCAAATGCCAAATACGGATTGCATGCTGGATCTGGAGAACGGAGTTCTACACGAGTTGAGCTTCCTCGTTTAGCAGGAACTCTTAATAGTGCACTTCTGTTTGCTAATGACCAAGCAAGATAAACAGGAGCTTCATATCCAGGAACTAAACGTTTGAAACTGTTTACTGTAGGATTCAATACCGCTGTAATACTTTTTACATGTTTCAACATCCCGCCTATAGAATATTTTGCAACATCAGATAGTTGGTATTCTGCATTTTCGTCATAAAAAGCGTTTTTACCGTTTTTGAACAAAGAAACATTACAGTGCATGCCAGAACCGTTAATTCCGAAAATAGGTTTTGGCATAAATGTTGCATGCAAATTATGTCTTGCTGCAATTGCTTTAACTGCAACTTTGAATGTAGCAACGTTATCAGCAGCGGTCAAAATATCGGCATATCTAAAATCAACTTCATGTTGTCCGTCTGCAACTTCGTGGTGGGAAGCTTCAATATCAAATCCCATTTCTTGTAAAGTTAAAACGATGTCAGATCTTACATCTTCTCCTAAATCTTCCGGCCCTACATCGTAGTATCCGGCACTGTCTTGAGTTGTTGTAGTTACATTCCCGTCTTTATCTTTTGAGAACAAGAAAAATTCGGCTTCCGGTCCGATGTTCATAGAAAATCCCATCTTTTCAGCTTCTTTCATAACTCGTTTTAAGTTGCATCTAGGACAACCTTCAAAAGGAGTTCCGTCAGCATTATATATATCACAAATTAATCTTGCTGAATTTACACTATCTTTACCTCTCCAAGGTAAAATTTGGAATGAATTCTTGTCAGGATGGAAAAACATATCAGACGTTTCGATACTTCTAAATCCTTTAATAGAAGAACCATCTAGCATGATTTCGTTGTTTAAAGCTTTTTCAATATGTTGAGAAGGAATTGTCATATTTTTAACTTGTCCGTTAATATCAACGAACTGTAGTTTAATAAACTTGATATTATAGTCTTTAATAAATCCTTTAATATCCTCTTCTGTAAACTGTTTGTTGTCTAATCTTGTGTGCATGAATTCTTTCATATAGACCTCTTTCTTCTCACTATGTTTTATAAATTACTTTTTCATTAGAATACTTTTTTTAAAAAAGGTCAATACTTTTAATATTAAGATTAAGTAAAGACAAGAAAAAGAAAAATTCTGAAATTGCAGATGTTTTTCTAAAAATAGTGTTAATTTTGCAAAATTATGGGAATATTAGTAATACAAAGGGAGTACAGGGAATTTAGTTTAATAAAAACAGAGTTTTGATTGAAAAGTTTGTCATGCTTTTAATCTAGAATACTTATAAATATTGCCTTTACAGAACTTTGTAAACAAATGTAAAGAAATACGCAGTATATAGCAATTATATATAACAAAAATACTTTATTAATATGTAAGCGAAAGCTAAACAAAAAGATAAAAAGATTTAAATAAACACGAGATATAATTTACACTACCTACTACACACTAACCTTCTACACACACGAGGAATTACGTAAAAGTATTCCAAACTCTATCTTTCAGATAGGGTTTTTTTTTAGGGCGAGCAGAGGCAGGCAAAATACGTAGTATTTTGTCAGTTGAGCAATTATAAGTGGAAATCGAATTTTTACTTTAATTGCGAACGTTGCCGTTTAATGCGAGCCCGTACGACGAAGTCGGCTTTCTTCTTTATGAGTAATGTTGGAAATTACTTTTTTGATTTATATTCAAATAACTTTTACCAAGGATAATCCTTAGCTATTTGCCAACCATCTAGCATAATCAATGCTGCACAGCCATCTCCAGTTGGAGTTGCTCCTCTGTCTTCTGAACAAGCTCTATCTACTTTCCCGACTTTTCCTAATATTTGATCTCGAGACATTTTGGCAAATGGCATGTAACATTGTGCGTAACTACCTAAATATAGTCCAGAATTTAAGCTTTGTACTGTTCCATTGCAACTTATATAGTCTGTTTTTAGGATTGTAGATTTATTCACGAAGAAAAAGAAAAATATATCTCTACCTGTAATGTTTGGTTTTTGTTCCCCGTTAATGTCAATAAAGAATACTTTGCCAACGGGTGCATCTTGGCTAATTCCAAGGAATGAACCATCTTTTAGAATGTAGAATTTATTATTTATAACAAGTGGTGTAATTTTGTTGTGTCCAAATGGGAATTTCTTATAACATTTCGTTGAGTTTTCGCATTCGCCAATTGTTTGAACATATGGCAAAATATACGTATGCATAAATTCATTCGCAGAAAGTGTGGTATCAAATTCGTCAAAATCTACATTATTATCTGCTTGATACATTTTTAAAGCCTGTTGTAGTAAAGAATATTCTTTTTTTAACCTCTCAACCGCCACTCTTTTTTGATGGTTTTGAATAAGAATTGGCAGTGTCATAGCTGCAACGATACCAATAATTCCGAGAGTTATGAGAACTTCGGCAAGGGTAAACGCTGTGCGTTTACGTGAAAAGTGAGAAGTGAAACGTGAAAAGACCGTATCAAGAAAGAGTGAATGGTTCATATTAATTAAGTTATTAGTGATTACAGAGTCACTACCCTCTCTCTTTGTGAGAGGGTTGAATTTCTTCTCTCCCTCAAGGGGCGAGATTAAAATGTTTCTTTTAATTAAATCTAAAATTTTCTTTATCTTCCTAAATAACTCAAACCGTAAAAGACTTTGCCTCTTTGCATCTTCGCCTCTATGCATCTTTAAACAAGGAGCACCTAAGCATCTTACCAATTCATCGTGATAGCCCCCCCCCGACGACTCTTTTCAATTTTTCTAACATATTATTCTCCCTTTTTGCTAACAAACTTTTTATACAAATCCGGACGTTTCCGCTTTGTTCGCTCCAAACTCTGCTGAAAACGAAATTCTTTTATCTCTTTATGATTTCCATTCAAAAGTACTTCCGGAACTTTTAAACCTCTAAAATCTCTAGGTTTTGTATAATGAGGATATTCTATCAAACCATTTGAAAAACTATCCTCATCTGCGGATTCTATTTTACCAAGCGTCCCTTCTATTTTTCTACTAACTGCATCTATAAGGCAGAGTGCTGGTAATTCACCTCCTGTAAGCACAAAATCTCCAATAGAAATTTCTTTAGGCTTAATTATCTCCCGAATTCTCTCATCAAATCCTTCATAATGTCCACAAAGCATAACAATCTGCTCGTATTTCGCTAAATCATTCACGAGAGAATCTGTAAGCGGCTCACCTTGAGGGGAAAGCATTACTGTAACAGAGTTTTCGTTTTTTGCAATACTTTCATAAGCATCAACATAAGGCTGTGCCATCAAAACCATTCCTGCTCCGCCACCGTATGGCGTATCATCAACTTTTTTATGCCTGTCCAAAGTAAAATCTCGAGGATTTATAGTATTCACGGACAAGATATCTTTATCAACAGCTCTTTTTAAAATACTGTAGCTACAACAACTTTCAATCATTTCAGGGAAAAGAGTCAGAACGTCAAAAATCATTCTATAAGCCCCTCAATATTATTAATTGTTATTCGTTTTTCTTTTATACTTACGTCCGTAACAATTGCTTTTACGAAAGGAACAAGTACGATGTTTTTAGAAACCGTCTTTACAGACAACAAATCACTGGCTCCGTTATTTGAAACACCAACAACAAAACCTTTTTTCACTCCATCTTGGTCAAATACCTCAAGGCTAACAAGTTCATCAATTAAGAACTCGTCCTCTTCAAGATTTTCTCGAATTGTTTCTTCTTGAACGTAAAGAAAAGCGCCTTTATATTCCATCAAATCATTGATTGAATTTATACCTTCAAAGCAAACAAGTGCAAAATTTTTGTGCAAACGAACGCTTTTCATTATTAGTGGCTTGTAATCATTATCTGACTTAACAAAAACCTGTTTAAGTGAACAGAAAAAATCTGCTTGATTTTTAGTAAAACCAACTTTTGCTTCGCCCTTAATTCCGTGAAAATTTAGAATTTTACCAACAGAAATATACTTTGTCATACCTGTTAAGCTTCCGGAGTTTCTTCAACCTTTTTAGGTTTTCTACCTCTTTTTTTAGGAGCCTCAGCCGGAACTTCTGCATCAAGAACTACTTCTTCAGGAGTTTTTTCTTCAGTTTTAGTTTCTTTTTTATCAGAAGCAGCTTTTTTAGCTTCTTCTTCCTTTTGCTTTTTGAATTCTTCCGGCAAATCAGGTCTGTCTTGGTTCCATCTATCCAAGCCCATTTGAGAACGAATTAAACCAATCCCGACATGAACTCTCCATTCATCCATTTTCAATTGGGCTGCTATAATTTTGTGACATCCAATTGGAGGAAGTGGCAACAACGGTTCATATAGATTTTTTATTGCAAAAAGTTGATCCGGAGAAATCGCTAATTTTCGTTTCGGGAACGGCAATTTCGGAAGCATCATTTTTTGTCTTACCAAATTAATACCAAAGAAAACTTTTCTTGGTTCTAAACCGATTTTTTCGCCAATAACTTCATGACAATCAGGATTTGGGAGAGGTAACATCATCTTGTACAACAATTCAATTTGTTCTAGTTGTTCCTTACTTACCAACAATTGTTTTGGAGCTTTTCTTTGTTGAGGTCGTCTGTTAAAGTTATTGTTTCTGTTAAACCCGCCACCTTGAGGACGTCTGTTTTGATAACCGCCTTGGTTATTATATCCATTTCTCTGTGGTCTATTGTTATTGTAGCCACCTTGATTTCGGTTATAGCCACCATTATTATTGTAAGTATTATAACCACCTTGACGATTATTGTTATAACCGCCTCTGTTATAACCTCCCTGATTACGGTTATTGTAATTATTTTGTCTATTTTGGTAACCACCTTGACTGTTATAACTTCTTTGTGGTCTGCTGTATCTTTGTTGAGGTTCTGAATTTCCTCCAGCGCTATAGTAGCGAGGGGCTTCGTCGTTTCCGCCAGCACTGTAACCATTTAAATGTTGTGTTTTTTCTTCTGAAGTCGGAGTCGCCGCCGGAGCAGAAGAAGACTCTACAGATGGGGAAACAATCATTTTTTTATCTGGGTACAAGCAATCCGGACAAATAACTCTCTTGGGGTTCTTTGTTTCAAACTCACGACCGCATTTGATACACTTGTTTACATACATAATAAAAGCCTCTTAATTAAAAATAACGTAATCTGGGTTAATAAAATTATTAATAAAGTAAAAATTCTCCTCAGTAATAAAAAATCGATTTCTAACTCTATATTAATATCCGTATTATAGCATGCTTTTAAAAATTTTGCAACATGCGGAGTTATTTTTCTATAAAAAATGTAACAGGTCCATCGTTTATAAGCTCAACATCCATCATAGCTCTAAATTTACCGGTCTTTACAGAAATATTTTTATCGCTTAAATATTCAACAAAATACTCATACAATTCAACAGCTTTATCCGGAGCTGCTGCTTTATCAAAAGAAGGACGAGTTCCTTTTTTACAATCTCCACACAATGTAAACTGTGATACAACAAGGAGT